>JAUHXZ010000045.1 GCA_030426725.1 Actinomycetes bacterium | reverse complement strand
GCCCTTGCGG
This sequence comes from Actinomycetes bacterium, assembly GCA_030426725.1. GTDB lineage: Bacteria > Actinomycetota > Actinomycetes > Propionibacteriales > Propionibacteriaceae > Arachnia. The sequence continues at coordinate 21,333 of JAUHXZ010000045.1, read as the reverse complement.
GCCGGATAGGCTCGGGTGCGTACGGGAGTGCCGAGCAGAAGGAACTGGTGGATGTCTGAGACCGAATTGGCCAACGTCGGAGTCATCGGCATGGCGGTGATGGGGTCGAACCTGGCCCGCAACCTCGCCCGGAACGGGCATCGCGTCGCGCTGTACAACCGCACCACGTCGAAGACGGACGACGTCGTGGCCGAGCACGGCGACGAGGGCGACTTCCGCCCGTCGGCCGAACTGACCGACTTCGTGGCGTCGCTGGAGCGGCCGCGGCGGATCATCATCATGGTCAAGGCGGGCGCCGCCACGGATGCCACTATCGACTCGCTCATCCCCCTTCTGGAGGAGGGCGACATCGTCGTCGACGGCGGCAACGCCTTCTTCAAGGACACACGGAGGCGGGAGAAGAAGCTACGCGAGCTAGGGCTGCACTTCGTCGGCGCCGGCATCTCCGGGGGCGAGGTCGGCGCGCTCGAGGGCCCGTCGATCATGCCCGGCGGTTCGCAGGAGTCCTACGCGGCGCTGGGCCCGATCCTCGAATCCATCTCGGCCAAGGTCGACGGCGAGCCGTGCTGCACCTACATCGGCACCGACGGCGCCGGGCACTTCGTCAAGATGGTCCACAACGGCATCGAGTACGCCGACATGCAGTTCATCGGCGAGGCGTTCGAACTGCTCAAGGCGCTGGGCCTCAGCCACGAGGAGATGGCCGACACCTTCGCCGCCTGGAACGAGGGCGACCTCGACTCCTACCTCATCGAGATCACCTCCGAGGTGCTGAGGAAGGTCTGCAACCTGACCGGTCGGCCGCTCGTCGAGATGGTGCTCGACCAGGCCGGGATGAAGGGCACGGGCACCTGGACCGTGCAGTCGGCCCTCGAACTGGGCACGCCGGTCAACACGATCGCCGAGTCGGTGTTCGCGCGAGCCATCTCGTCGTCGCCGGCGCTTCGCGAAGCGGCCCAGGAGGCGCTCCAGGGTCCGGCGGGGACCATCTCGGTCGACGACCGGGCGGCGTTCATCGAGCAGATCCGCCAGGCGCTGTGGGCGAGCAAGGTCATCGCCTACGCCCAGGGGCTCGACGAGATCCGGATGGCCGCCGAGGAGTACGGCTGGAACATCAACATCGGTGAGGTCGCCAAGATCTGGCGCGGCGGCTGCATCATCCGCGCCAAGCTGCTCGAACGCATCCGCTCCGAGTACGCGGCCGGGCAGTTGACCACGCTGCTCGAGGCACCGTCGGTGGCGGCGGGGCTGGCCGACGCGCAGGTCGCCTGGCGCGAAGTGGTCGCGGGGGCCGTCCGAGGCGGTGTCCCGGTCCCAGGGTTCTCGGCCGCGCTGGCGCACTACGACCAGGCGCGGGCGCCGCGCCTCAACGCGGCCCTCACCCAGGGGCTGCGCGACTACTTCGGTGCCCACACCTACCGCCGCATCGACCGCGAGGGCGTCTTCCACACCAACTGGTCCACCGACGGCGCCGAGGTCCCCGTCGACTGAACGTCCTCCTGGCCGAGTAGTTGGGTCGCCCGCCCACCGGCTGGGCCACCTTCCGCGCCCGACGCCAGCCGTACAGCTCGACGCCTGCGCAATTGCGCTGGCACGTAGCAGTAAGGCTGGCGTCCACCTGCGTGGAGCGCCCAAACCGCCGGCCAACAGGATGAGGGTGGCGAGGGGTGGGGCCGGGGCAGGTTGGGTGGGCGTCGCGACCGGACCGGCGCGAAGCGCCCGTCCCGGGAGCGTGGGCGGCCCGGCCCGACCCCTCGACACCCGGGCTTGGGGACAGTTCCGCTGGCGGGCGGCGGGGGTTTCGACGCGGGTACGTCGCAGAGCGACGTCGCCCGGCTCAACCCGCGGATCGGGTCGGCTCAACCCGCGGACGGGGAAGGTCGGAGGCCGGTGGCACACTGGCGGACATGACCGACGGACTCGCCGCTTTCACCGCGCCCACGCGGGAGTGGTTCACCGGCGTGTTCGACGCGCCGACGGCAGTGCAGCAGGATGCCTGGCACGCCATCGCCCGAGGCGACCACTCCCTCGTCGTCGCGCCCACCGGATCCGGCAAGACCCTGGCCGCCTTCCTCTGGGCGCTGGACCGGCTCGCGTCGCATCCGCGGCCCCCCGGCACGACCGTCGTCTACGTCTCGCCGCTCAAGGCGCTGGGCGTCGACATCGAACGCAACCTCCGGGCACCGCTCGCCGGGATCCGCAACGCCGCCGAGCGCCTCGGGCTGACACCCGCCGACATCAGCGTCGGCGTGCGCAGCGGCGACACCACCTCGCGCGAACGGGCAGCCCTCCAGCGACGCCCGCCCGACATCCTCATCACGACGCCCGAGTCGCTCTACCTCATGCTGACCAGTTCCGCGCGGTCCACCCTCACCTCGGTGGAGACCGTCATCGTGGACGAGATCCACGCGGTGGCCGGGACCAAGCGGGGCAGCCACCTGGCGCTGAGCCTCGAGCGCCTCGACGCTCTGGCGGGGCGCGACGTGCAGCGCGTCGCGCTGTCCGCGACAGTGCGCCCCGTGGACCGCGTCGCCCGGTTCCTCGGCGGCGACCGGCCGGTCACCGTCGTCGCGCCGGCGGCCGGCAAGCAGTGGGATGTCACGGTCCGCGTCCCGGTCCCGGACATCACCGACCCGGGCCCCGCGCCTGGCACCGAGGCCCCCACCGATCCACTGCTGGCCGGCCCCGGCACCGACACCCTGGCCGTCGACGCCCCGTCGGGCTCGTCGCTATGGCCACACATCGAGGAGCAGATCTACCGCGCGGTCACCGCGGGCCGGTCCACGCTGGTGTTCACGAACTCCCGGCGCGTCGCGGAGCGGCTCACCGGCCGGCTCAATGAGATCTGGGCGGCCGAGCACAGCCCCGAGACTCTCCCGGACGCCCCCGACAAGCCCCCCGCCCAGGTGATGGCCCCGTCGGACGTGGTGCGCGGCGCCCCCGCGGTGATCGCCCGGGCCCACCACGGGTCGGTGAGCAAGGACGCCCGCGCCGAGATCGAGGCGGCGCTGAAGTCGGGTGACCTCAAGTGCGTCGTCGCCACCAGTTCCCTCGAACTCGGCATCGACATGGGAGCGGTGGACAGGGTGATACAGGTCGGGGCGCCACCGTCGGTGGCCGGGGCGCTCCAACGCATCGGACGCGCCGGCCACGTGGTCGGCGCCGTGTCGGTCGGCGACGTGTACCCGCTGCACCGCGGGGACCTGGCGCCGTCGGTCGTCGCGACCGAGCAGATGCTGGCCGGCCGGATCGAAGAGCTTCGGGTCCCGAGGCACCCTCTCGACGTCCTCGCGCAGCAGACGGTCGCCGCGGTGGTCGCCGCGGACGAGGCCGGGCTGGACGTTGGTTCATGGTACGCCACGGTCACCCGGTCGATGCCGTACCAGGCACTGGACCGCGGGCTCTTCGACGCCGTCGTCGAGCTCTTGACCGGCGCCTATCCGGCCGCCGACTTCGGCGAACTGCGCGCCAGGCTCTCCCTGGGCGACGACGGACGCCTACGCCCGCGCCCCGGGGCCCTCAGGTTGGCGGTCACCTCCGGCGGCACCATCCCGGACCGCGGGATGTTCGGCGTCTTCCTCGCCTCCGACGAGCAGGGCGCCCGGCGCGTGGGGGAACTGGATGAGGAGATGGTGTACGAGTCGCGCGTCGGCGACGTGTTCACACTCGGCGCGTCGGCCTGGCAGATCGAGGAGATCACGCGCGACCAGGTACGGGTCACGCCCGCCCCGGGCCGCACCGGGAGGCTGCCGTTCTGGCACGGGGAGGACGAGGGCAGGCCGGCCGAGCTGGGCCGCCAGGTCGGCGTCGTGCAACGCGAGGCATCGGCGGACCCGGCCCGCCTCTCCGGCGAGTACCTCGATGGCCATACCCGCAGCAATCTCTCCCGCTACCTCGCCGAGCAGCGCGCCGCCACCGGGGCGCTCCCCGACGACCGGACCGTCGTGGTCGAAAGGTTTCGCGACGAGCTGGGAGACTGGCGCGTCGTCGTCCACTCGCCGCTCGGGCGAAGGGTGCTGGGGGCATGGGCGCTGGTGATGGCCGAGGTCCTCTCCCGAGAGGCCGGCGTCGACGTTCAGCCCGTCGCGTCCGACGACGGGGTGATCATGCGCCTCCCTGACTGCGAGGCGGTGGACCGGCTCCCACGGCTGCTCGTCCCCGATCCGGACGAGGTCGAGACGACGGTGGCCCAACAGGTGGGCGGGACCGCGCTGTTCGCCGGCCGGTTCCGCGAGTGCGCCGCCCGGGCGCTCCTCCTCCCGCGCAGGGACCCCGGACGACGCGCGCCGCTGTGGCAGCAGCGCCAGCGCGCCGCCCAACTCCTCGAGGTGGCCAGGCACCACCCCCGCTTCCCGATCATCCTGGAGACCGTGCGGGAGGTCACGCAGGACGTCTACGACCTGCCCGGCCTCATCGAACTCGTTCGCGGGCTGCGCTCCGGCGGGGTCCGGCTCGTCGAAGTGACCACGGACCAGCCCAGCCCCTTCGCCGCGACCCTGCTGTTCCGGTACACCGGCGCCTTCATGTACGACGGGGACACGCCCCTGGCTGAACGGCGGGCGGCCATGCTGTCGATGGACCCCGACCTTCTCGCCGCCGCCCTCGGCACGCTGGACCTGCGTGAACTCCTCGACGAGGCCGTCGTGGAGCGGGTCGTGGGCGAACTGCGCCATACGCTGCCGGACCGGCGCGCCGCCACCTCGGAGGCCCTCGCGGACCTCCCCCGGCTCCTCGGCCCCATCCCCTTGAACGAGCTCGCGCTGCACACCTCGCTCCCCGACCCCGAGGCCACCGCGGCCGGGATGAGTGGCCAACTCGCCACGGTCCTGCTGGCCGGGCGGCGCCACCTTGTCGCCGCCGCGGACCTCGGGCTCCTTCGGGACGCTCTCGGTATCCCGGTGCCGCCCGGGCACACCGCACCGGCGGGTCCGCCCGGCCGGGACCCGCTCACCCAGCTCGTCGCGCGGTACGCCAGGACACACGGCCCGTTCACCGCCGAGGAGGTGGCGCACGCGTTCGGGCTCGGCGCCGCCACCGTGATGCTCATCCTGGACCGCGAGACCCAGTCGCGGCGGCTCGTTGCCGGGAAGTTCACGGCGGGCGCCACCGACCCCGAGTTCGTCGACGCCGACGTGCTGCGCCGGCTGCGCACCCGCAGCCTCGCGGCGGCCCGACGCGAGGTCCAACCCGTCTCCCACAGCGCCTACGCGCGGTTCCTCGCCGCCTCGCACGGCGTCGACGACCCGCCACCCTCCAGCCCCGACGAGGTCCTGCTCGCGCTGCAGCGCCTCGCCGGCGCAGTACTGCCCGCCAGCGCCTGGGAGACGCACGTCCTGCCGGCGCGGCTCCGCGAGTATGCGCCCGCCCACCTGGACGCGCTGCTCGCCGAGTCGGAGGTCGTCGTCCGAGTACGCGGGGCCGCCGGCCCGAACGACCCGCTCATTGCGCTCGTCCCCGCCGGCGACCTCGCGCTCCTCGGCCCGCCCGAGGGGGCCCCGTCGGAGGAGTCCCTCGTCCTCGCCTCCGCGCTGGCCGACGGCGACGGCACATTCGGCGCGCTCCGCGCCGCCCTCGCCGACGTCCCCGCCGCCGAGCTCACGGAGCGGCTGTGGCGCGCCGCCGAGGAGGGCGCCATCGCCCCCGCGTCCATGTCTCCTGTGCGGGCCCGGATCGGCGGCAGCACCAAGGGCGCCCACCGCACGACACGCCCCTCGCCCCGTCGTCGGGCCAGGTTGCCGCGACCGGCCCGGCTGCTCATCCAGCCGCACGATGCGTCACCGCCCACCGTTGCGGGCCGCTGGTACCGGGTCCGGGACCCGGAGCAGGCGCCCGCGGACACGGCAATCGCCACGGCGTCGGCGTGGCTGGAGCGGTCCGGGGTGGTGACCCGCGGCGGCGTCACCTCCGAGGGCGTCCCCGGCGGATTCGCCCGCGCCTACGGGCTGCTCTCCGAACTCGAGTCCGCGGGAACGGTCCTGCGGGGCTACGTGGTCGACGGGCTCGGCGGCGCCCAGTTCACCACACGCGACGTTCTGGGTGAGATCCGGCGCTTCGCTGACTCTCCCGACGCCACCGACTGGCCGTCGGGCACCCGGCATCCGGCCCCGCTCGTCCTGGCGGCGCTGGACCCGGCGAACCCCTACGGCAGCGCCCTCCCGTGGCCCGACCACCCCACGGCCCGCCCTGCCCGCACTCCGGGGGCGCTCGTGGTGCTGGCCGACGGCGTATGCCTGGCCCACCTGACGCGTGGTGGCCGAATGCTCACCCTGTTCGGCGACCCCGGACAGCGGCGCGAACGCGCCGGGATGGTCGTGCGCGCCCTCCTTGACGCCGTCGACGAGTCGCGGATGCGACGGCTCCGCATCGAGGAGGTCGACGGCGAGCGGATCGGCGCGTCGGGCCTCGAGGACGCCATGCGCTCGGCGGGCGCCCGGCTGACCCCCAAGGGACTGTCGCTGGAGGCGCGGCATGCCTGAGGGCGACTCGGTCCGCCGCCTCTCGGACCGGCTGCAGCCCCTCACCGGGCGGATTGTCGAACACAGCGACTTCCGCGTTCCACGACTCGCCACGGCCAGTCTCACCGGCACGACGGTCCGGCGGGTGTGGCCTCACGGCAAGCACCTGCTCTGGCTGTGCGACGACATGGTGCTCCACACCCACCTGCGCATGGAGGGCACGTGGCGCATTCACGCGGTCGGCACCCGCTGGTCCCTGCCCGCGCACACGGCCCGCGTCGTGATCCGGGTGTCCGGGGGCGTCGAACTGGTCGGCCACAATCTCGGACTCGTAGAACTGTTCCCGCAGGCCGAAGTGTCGCGGCGCACCGGTCACCTCGGCCCGGACCCCCTGGCCGGGGACTGGCTGATCACCGGGCGCTGGCTGCCCACCGGGCGCGATGAGGCCGTGCGCCGCGTCGGGGCCGATCCCCACCGCAGCATCGGTGAGGCCCTGCTCGATCAGCGGCTCCTCGCCGGCGTCGGCAACGAGTACCGGGCCGAGGTGTGCTTCCTCGCGGGCGTCCACCCGGCCGAACCGGTGGGCGCCGTGGACGCGGCGGCCATCGTGGACCTCGCCGCAAGAGCACTGCTGGCCAACCTCGACAGCCCTGTTCGTACCTTCACCGGCGACCATCGGCCGGGCAACACCTGCTTCGTGTTCGGCCGCGCCGGCCGCCCATGCCGTCGCTGCGGAGCACGCATCGAGACCGGCCGGCTGGGTGGCGCCGACTCCGTCGCGGATCCCGCTGCGGCCCAGGAACGGCTGATCTGGTGGTGCCCCGTATGTCAGCCAGGGGACGTCCGGTAGCCCTGGGTCTACCCTTTCAACGATGTATATGGCATGATCTTGGACAAGTGAGACGGCCCGCAGGAGTGGCGGCCGAGAGTTCTCGATGACGAGAGGAACACCTGATGGCAGCGACGATGCAGGATGTCGCGAGGTTGGCGGGAGTTTCGGCCAAGACGGTTTCCAACGTTGTTAACTCCCACCCCCACGTGGCCGAGGCGACCAGACTCAAGGTCCAGGCGGCCATCGACAAGCTGGGCTATGAGCTTAACGTCACCGCCCGCAATCTGCGCAAGGGTCGCACCGGACTGATCGGCCTGGCGCTTCCGGAGCTGAAGCTGCCCTACTTCGCGGAACTCGCCGATTCCGTGATGGTCGAGGCCGAGAAGGCCGGCCTCGGGGTGCTCATCGAGCAGACCAACAGCGACCGTGACCGGGAGATCGGCGTGCTGCACGGGCAGCTGCGACTCATGACCGACGGGTTGATCTTCTCCCCCCTGGCGCTCGGGATGGACGACATCCACATGTTCAAGGTGGACTTTCCCCTCGTGCTGCTCGGCGAGCGGGTCTTCGGCTCGGCCAACGACCACATCACCATGAGCAACGTCGAAGCCGCCAAGGCGGCGACGCTTCACCTCATCGCCGCCGGATGCCGACGGATCGCCCTCATCGGCGCCCATCCCGGCGAGGTCGTGGGTTCGGCAGCGCTGCGCGAGCAGGGCTACCGCGCCGCCCTGCAGGAGGCGGGGCTACCGGTCGACGAGCAACTGGTCCGACCGAGCGAGTACTGGCACCGGGGCACCGGCGCCGCGGCCACCGACGAGCTCATCGAGTCCGGGGTGGAGTTCGACGCGCTGTTCGCGCTCAACGACGCCCTGGCCATGGGCGCGATGCACAGCCTGCACGCGCACCGCATCGACGTACCGGGCGACGTCTCCGTCTTCGGCTTCGACGACATCGAGGATGCGGCGTACACCCGCCCCACGCTCAGCAGCGTCTCGCCGGGCCGGGATCAGATCGCCCGGGAGGCGGTGCAGATCCTCGAGGCGCGCGTCGCCGAGGCACACGCCCCCTTCGACCAGCGGCAGCCGGTGCACCGCATCTACGCCGACTTCGAACTGGTGCCGCGCGAGTCGTCGCGCCGGCCACAGGTAATCGATGGCGCAGCCGGCGCCAAGACGAGTCCTGCCAAGCTCGCTCACTGAGCCTGAACCACCCCTTGACCCCTTCAAGTAGCCCGTGAAAGAATAGTATTTCATCGATGAAACCCTCGACCGGCGAAGGAGCCGTTCTTCTCATGTCCACCGCCCGCCTTGTCATCAATCCCGCCTTCGCCGTTGGCCCCGTCCGACGCCGCACCTTCGGCTCGTTCGCCGAGCACCTCGGCCGCTGCATCTACACCGGCATTTACGAGCCCGGCCACCCTGCCGCCGATGAGGACGGCTACCGCACCGACGTCCTCGAACTGGTCCGCGAACTGGGCGTGAGCAGCGTGCGCTACCCCGGTGGCAACTTCGTGTCCGGCTACCGCTGGGAGGACGGGGTGGGTCCCGTCGACCAGCGTCCCGCCCGCCTGGACCTCGCCTGGCACTCGCTGGAACCCAACACCTTCGGCACCGATGAGTTCATGAAGTGGGCCGCCAAGGCCGACGTCGAGCCGATGATGGCGATCAACCTGGGCACCCGCGGCATCCAGGAGGGCCTGGACATCCTCGAGTACTGCAACGTGCCCGGCGGCTCGCACCACGCCGAGCAGCGCCGCGCCAACGGCGCCGACGAGCCCTACCGCGTGAAGATGTGGTGCCTCGGCAACGAGATGGACGGCCCCTGGCAGACCGGCCACAAGACCCCCGAGGAGTACGGCCGCCTCGCCGCCGAGACCGGCCGCGCCATGCGCATGATCGACCCGGGCCTCGAGCTCGTCGCCTGCGGCTCGTCCGGACGCTCGATGCCCACCTTCGGCGAGTGGGAGCGCATCGTGCTCACCGAGAGCTGGGATCAGGTCGACATGATCTCGGCCCACGCCTACTACGCCGAGAAGGACAGCCTCCAGGAGTTCCTCGTCAGCGCCGAGGACATGGACCGCTTCATCGACTCGGTCGCCGCCACCGCCGACGCCGTGGCCGCCGCCCGCAAGAGCGACAAGGTCATCGGCATCTCCTTCGACGAGTGGAACGTCTGGTACCAGGAGCGCACCCCGTCCAAGCCCCCGACGGGCGACGACTGGCCGGTTGCGCCCCGCCTGCTTGAGGACCACTACAACGTCGCCGACGCCATCGTCGTGGCCAACCTGCTCGTCTCCCTGCTGCGCCACACCGACCGGGTGTGGTCGGCCAGCCAGGCGCAGCTGGTCAACGTCATCGCCCCGATCATGGCCGAGCCCGAGGGCCCGGTGTGGAAGCAGACCACCTTCCACCCCTTCGCCCTGACCTCGAAGTACGCCCAGGGCGACGTCCTGCGCGTGATCGTCGACGGCCCCACGATCGAGACCGAGCAGTTCGGCACCGTCCAGGCGCTCGACGCTGTCGCGACCTGGTCGGAGGAGGCGGGGGCCCTGTTCCTCGTCAACCGCCACGAGACCGAGGCCGTCGCCACCACCTGCGAGGTGCCCGCCGGCCTGACCCTGACCGAGGCCGTCGTGCTCCAGCACGACGATCCCTACTGGCAGGCCAGCCCCGAGGACGACACCACCGTCGCCCCCCGCCCCCTCGAGGGCGTGACGCTCGACGGCGCCGAGCTCAGCCTCGAGCTCCCGCCCATGTCGTGGACGATGGTCCGCCTGGCCCGCTGAACGGAGAGGATCGCATGACTGAATCACTGACCGCCGTCATCAACCTGGACGTCGCGGGTCCGCAGATCTCGCGCCACGTCTACGGTCACTTCGCCGAGCACCTCGGCCACTGCATCTACGGGGGCATCTTCGTCGGGGAGGACTCCGACATCCCCAACGTGCGCGGCATCCGCACCGACGTCGTCGAGGCGCTGCGCGCTCTGGACATCCCCAACCTGCGTTGGCCGGGCGGCTGCTTCGCCGACGAATACCACTGGCGTGACGGCGTCGGCCCCCGCGAGGACCGGCCGACCGTCGTCAACACCCACTGGGGCAACGTCGTTGAGGACAACTCCTTCGGCACCCACGAGTTCATGGATCTCGTCGACCAGCTCGGCACCGAGCCGTACATCTGCGGCAACGTCGGCTCCGGCACGGTCCACGAGATGGCCGACTGGGTCGAGTACCTCACCCGCTCCGGCGAGGCCCCCATGTCGTCGCTGCGCCGCGCCAACGGCCGCGACGAGCCGTGGAAGGTCAAGTTCTGGGGCATCGGCAACGAGTCGTGGGGCTGCGGCGGAAACATGCGGCCCGAGTACTACGCGGACCTCGCCCGTCAGTACTCGACGTACTGCCGCGAGCATGACGGCAACAAGCTGTACAAGATCGCCGGCGGCGCGAACATCGACGACTACCACTGGACCGAGACGCTCATGAAGACGCTCGGGGATCTCGGCTGCGGCTGCAACCCCCGTCACTTCTTCGACGCGATCTCGCTGCACTACTACACGTTCCCGGGCGAGTGGGAACCCAAGCACCCCGCCATCGACTCCGACGCCGACACGTACTACGACACGATGCGGTCGGCGTGGAGGATCGACGAGCTCCTCACCCGCCACGGCAACGTCATGGACGTCTACGACCCGGCCAAGCGCATCGGCCTCGTCCTCGACGAGTGGGGCACCTGGTTCTCCGTCGAGTCCGGCACCAACCCGGGTTTCCTGTACCAGCAGAACACCATGCGCGACGCGCTCGTGGCGTCGGTGCACTTCGACTCGTTCCACCGGCACGCGGACCGTCTGGTGATGGCCAACATCGCCCAGACCGTCAACGTGCTGCAGGCGGTTCTGCTCACCGACGGCGACCAGCTCGTCAAGACGCCCACCTATCACGTGTTCGAGATGAACAAGGGTCACCAGGACGCCGATTCGCTCGACGTCGCCTGGATCAAGGAGCCCGTCCCGACCCGCGAGGTCAACAAGGTCACGGTCCCGATGGTGAGCGCCTCGGCGTCCACCAAGGACGGCTCGGCGCTGGTGTCGCTGAGCAACCTCGACCTCGAGGAGTCCCGCACGGTCCGCCTGGATCTCCGCGGTCGCGGCGTCACCGCCGTCGCCGGTCGGATCCTCAGCGCGACCGACATCGCCGACCACAACACCGGGGCCACCCCGGAGGCGGTCGCCCCGGCGGCGTTCGAGACCGGCGCCGTCGACGGCGGGATCCTCACCGTCGAACTGCCGGCCCACTCCTTCGTCACGCTCAGCCTCACGCTCGCCTGACATGGGACGTCACCACACGAACCGCGCCCGGGGCCTTCTGGCCCTGGGCGCGGTCCTCTTGTCCGCCTCCCTGCTGCTCGCCGGATGCCAGTCCGTCGGTGAGCCGCCCCAGTTCGCCGACGCCAGCGTCCATGATCCCGACCACATCGAGGTGAACGGCACGCACTACGTCATCGGCTCCCACCTCGCGGCCGCCTCCAGCCCGGACCTCCTGGCCTGGACACAGCTGGCCTCGGGTGTCGACGCCGACAACCCGCTCTTCGAGAACGCGCCCGAGGAACTCTCCGAGGCCCTCGAATGGGCCGAGACCAGCACCCTGTGGGCACCGGACATCGCCCGGCTGCCGGACGGCCGGTTCTACCTCTACTACGACGCCTGCCGCGGCGACTCGCCGCTGTCGGCCATGGGCATCGCGGTCGCCGACGACCCGACCGGCCCCTTCGAGGACCTCGGCCTCATCCTCAAGTCCGGCATGAACGACGAGAGCGAGGACGGCACCCCCTACGACGCCCGGGTCCATCCCAACGTCATCGACCCCGACGTCTTCGAGGACGCCGAGGGCCGCTGGTGGATGGTCTACGGCAGCTTCTCGGGCGGCATCTTCATCCTCGAACTCGATCCCGAGACCGGCTTCCCGCTGCCCGACCAGGGCTACGGCAAGCACCTGTGGGGCGGGAACCACTCCCGCATCGAGGGTCCGGCGATGCACTACGACGAGGAGACGGGCTTCTACTACCTGTTCGTCACCTACGGCGGCCTGGACGCCGGCGGCGGCTACAACATCCGCGTCGCGCGCTCCGAGAACCCCGACGGGCCGTTCGTCGACGCCGACGGCCAGCAGATGGCCGACGTGAAGTCGGATCCGACGCTGCCGCTGTTCGACGACGTCACCATCGCCGAGTCGGGCGTGAAGCTGATGGGCAACCACATCGTCCGTCGCGCCGACGACTCCTTCAACACCCTCGGCTACGTGTCGCCCGGCGGGAGCAGCCCATTCGTCGACGAGGAGACGGGGCGTACGATGCTCGCGTTCCACACCCGGTTCCCGGGCCTCGGCGAGGCCCACCAGGTACGCGTGCACGAGTTCTTCATTGACGAGCTCGGGTGGCCCGTGATCGCTCCGCTTCGGTGGGGGGGCGAGCCGGACCGCGCCGCCTCGTCGGACGACCTGGGCGGCAGCTACGCCCTGGTGGAGCACGGTCCGCGCACCATCGAGCGGACGGTCAACGCCCCGAAGCAGGTGACGCTGTCCGAGGACGGGACCATCAGCGGCGAGGCGACCGGCGCCTGGGAGGTCGTCGACGACGACACGGTGCAGATCACGCTAGGCGACGAGATGTTCACTCCCGTGCTGTCGCGCCAGTGGGACACCGCGAGCGAGAGTTGGGTGACGACGGTCACCGGCCTGTCCGTGGGCGGAACGGCCGTGTGGCTGGTCCCGACGCCCTGACCCGGCTCAGGCTCGGGAGGGGAGCGACCTGGGGTTGGCGGCGCGGCCCTCGGTGCTGAGCAGTACCACGACGGCGTCGGCCGTCACGCCCAGCTCCCGGCGACGCCCGTGGTCGGCAAGGACCTGTGCGGCGGCCGCCAGCGCCGCCGCGCCGCAGGGCCCGCTGTCCACTCCCAGGCTCGACAGCCGCTGCACGGCCTCGGACGAGTCCTCATCCGAGACGGTCGCGGACCCGTCGAGCCCGCCGGCGAGATCCGGCCAGGCGATCTCCGACAACGTCCCGCAGTTCAGCCCCGTCATGATGGTGTGCGCGGTCGGCACCGGAACGATCCGCCCCTCGTTGAGCGCGACGGTGGTGCAGGCCGCCGTGTCCGGCTCGACGACGAGCACGGCGGGTCGGTGGCCGTCGCGCCGGTAGTGCGCGACGACCGCCTGCGCCAGCGATCCCACCCCGGACGGCACGACGACGAGATCCGGCGCCCCGGCGCCGGCCGCGTCGACCTGCTCGTCGATCTCCGCCGCCATGGTGTCGTAGGCGTCGACGATCCATTGCGGGATGGTCTCGTAGCCCGCCCACGACGTGTCCTGGATGAGGATCGCATCGCCGCCGGCCGCCGATGCCGCGGCGCGCACCACGTCGTCGTAGGGCACATCCAGTTCGACCACGCGGGCACCCTCGCTGCGAATGCCGTCGCGCGCGGCCTGCGAGGCCCACGACGGCGCGTACACGGTGGCGGGGATGCCGAGCAGCGACGCCACGCGGGCCACGGCGCGCCCGTGGTTTCCGTCGGTGGCGGCCACGAGAGACACTCCGGATCCGGCGAGGCGGGGGCGGATCTCGTCGAGCGTCAGCACGCCGTCGACGCCGAGCTGCCGCGACAACTCCCTAGCGACCGCGAACGAGGCGCCCAGGATCTTGAACGCCGGCATCCCGAGGCGCCGCGACTCGTCCTTGACGAACACCCGCCCGACGCCCAGGTCGGCGGCCAGCTCGGGGAGCTCAACCAGCGGGGTCACGGCGTACCCCGGCATCGACTCATGGAACGGCCGCGGCGACACGACGAGCGGCGCCGCACGGTACTCGCGCGCCCCGGGGTTCTCGTACCAGGCGTGGGTCATTGGTTCTCCTCGGTGACGCGGAATGCCTCAAGCCGATGTTCTACCGGACGCTGCGCCGCACCACCAGCCGGGGCGGCAGTTGCCGTCGCCCGGGCTCCTCTCCGCCGATCGCGGCAACCAGGGTGTCCAGGCACGCGCCCCCGAGTTCGGTGAACGGCTGGGCGACCGTCGTGAGCGGCGGTGCGAAGTAGGCGGACCCGTCTGAGTCGTCGAAGCCGATGACGCTGATCCGGCCCGGCACGTCGACGCCGGCGTCGCGCAGGCTGGCCATGAGGCCCAGCGCGGTGGCGTCGTTACCGCAGAACACGGCGTCGGGGAGCTCCGGCTCGGCGAGAAGCCGGGCCGCGGCCGCGTAGCCCGATCGGGCCGACCAGTCCCCCACGATGATCTCGGGAACCGGGAGGGCCGACTCGGTGAGGACGTCGCGCCATCCGGCGAAGCGCGCGCGGGCGTCGAACCAGTCGAGGGGCCCGGAAATGTGCGCGATGCGGCGGCAGCCGCGGTCGACGAGGTGCTGGGTGGCAAGCCTGCCGCCCAGGTGCTGATCCACGGTGACGACGTGGCAGCCCTCGACGGCGTCGGTGTCGGCCACCAGCACCGTCGGGATGCCGGTGGAGTGTTCCCGGGCGAAGTCGGCCATGCCCACATGCGGCGCGACCACCGCGATGCCTTCGACGCCGCGGTCGCGGAAGCCGCGGAAGACAGCCGCCACCTCGGCCTCGTCCGGATACTGCACCGCGGCGACGAGCGTCGAGAAACCGGCGGCCCGGGCCGCGACCTCGATGCCCGCGACGGTGCTGGACGGCCCCGAATAGCCGGCGCCGGTCCACAGGACCCCCAGCAGCGCGGTCTGCTGCGTGATGAGCGACCGGGCGGCGAGGTTGCGGACGTAGCCGACCTCCCGCATCGCGGCCTCGACACGCTCCCGCGTCTCCGGCCGAACCCTGTCGGGGGTGTTGAGGACCCGCGACACCGTCTGGTGGGACACGCCCGCCAGACGGGCCACGACCATCATCCCGGGGGGCCGGCCGGCGGCGCGGCCCCCTCGGGACGACGGATCAGACGCCCTGGACGAGGCGGTGGTACGCCTGCTCAAGCCGCCGCTCCTGCGCGAAGCCGCGCGTGGTGGTGTTCTCGTCGATGATCGCGAGCTCCATGCCCGCGATCTCGGCGAAGTCCTCCCACATCTCGCGGGTGGTGGCCGTCGACATCGCGGTGTGGTGTGCTGCACCGGCGATGAGCCAGCACTCCGCGGAGGTGGCGAAGTCGGGGGCGGGCTCCCAGACGGCGCGCGCCACGGGAAGGTTCGGCAGCGGGGCGTCGGGCTCGACGTTGGTGACGATGTTCATCGTGAGGCGGAAGCGCTCGCGCATGTCGGACATGGCGACGACCAGCGCCGGACCCGGGTCGGCGTCGAACACGAGGCGGACGGGATCCTCGCGGTCCCCGATGCCGAGCTCGTGGATCTCCAGCTTGGGCTTGGCGGTGGTCAGCGAGGGGCAGACCTCGAGCATGTGCGCGCCGAGGATCTTCTCGATGCCGGGGGTCATCTCGTAGACGTAGTCCTCCATGAGGGAGGCGCCGCCGGGGAGGCCGTAGCCCATGACCTTGGCGAGGCGGACGAGGATGGCGGTCTTCCAGTCGCCCTCGGCGCCGAAGCCGTAGCCGTCGGCCATGAGCCGCTGCACCGCGAGGCCGGGGAGCTGCTTGAGGGCGCCCAGGTCCTCGAAGTTCGTGGTGAACGCGCCGAAGTTGCCGGCCTCGAGGAAGCTGCGCATGCCCAGCTCCTGACGGGCGCCGTAGCGCAGCGACTCGTGCCGATCGCCGCCCTTGCGCAGCTCGGGGACAACGTCGTAGAGCTCCTCGTACTCGGCGACCAGAGCGTCGACGGCCTCGTCGGAGACGGCATCGACGGCGGCGACGAGGTCGTTGACGCCCCAGGTGTTGACCGCGACGCCGAGGCGGAGCTCTGCCTCGGTCTTGTCACCCTCGGTGACGGCGACGTTGCGCATGTTGTCGCCGAAGCGGGCGAGCTTGGTGTGGTGGAGGGAGTCCCAGCCGGCGGCCGCGCGGACCCAGGTGCCGATCTTCTCCTGCACGGCGGCGATGGAGGCGTGGCCGACGACGGTGCGGCGCGCCTTGCCGAGCCGGGAGGCGATGTAGGCGAACTCGCGGTCGCCGTGCGCCGACTGGTTGAGGTTCATGTAGTCCATGTCGAGGGTGTCCCACGGCAGGCCCATGGATGCCTGGGTGTGGAGGTGCAGCATGGGCTTGTCCAGGGCGGCGAGGCCGAGGATCCACATCTTCGCCGGGGAGAAGGTGTGCATCCAGGTGATGACGCCGATGCAGTTCGGGTCCGCGTTGGCGGCGAGCATCTCGTTGCGGATGGCGTCGCGGTCCTTGAGCGTGGGCCGGTGGACGATCTTGACGGGAATCGAGTCGGCGCCGTCGAGGTGGGCGGCGACCTCGGCGGACTGCTGGGCGACCTGCTCGAGCGTCTCGGGGCCATAGAGGTCCTGGGATCCGGTGAGGAACCAGATCTCCTTGCCGTCGAAGGGGTTCTTCATGTGGTGTCTCTCCTACGAGTGTCCTGCGGAAGTCCTTGTCACCGACGATGGCGGACAGGACCAATGTGAACGTTCACATCCTATCCTCGGCGGGGACCGATGTCCAGCTTCGCACAGGGCTCGAATCAGCCGACCAGCTGCGCGGTCAGCCGCTCCCGCGTCGAGTCGGGGAGGCCCGTCTTCCGCAGGTCCTGGTCGGCGCAGACCAGCACGGTCCGGCCCCGCACATGTACCGCGCCGGATTCCGGATCGACGATCTCCGCGGCCAGCGTGACCGACGACGCCCCCAGTCTCACGGGGGCGACGAGCACGTCGTAGGGCTGCATCCGGTGGTCCAACTGGGCCACGTAGTCGACGTCCTGCCGGGCCACCAGCCAGACATGCCGGCTCCCCTTGGCGCCGGCCCGGGCCATCTCCGGATCCCACTGCGTCGTCGCGGTGATGCGGGCCTGCTGCAGGTAGTCGAACGCCTGGGCGTTGTTGACGTGCCCGTAGCTGTCGAGGTCCGCCCAGCGCACGGGAAGTGGAATACGCGTGCCCCGGCCGTCGAGAGTCGGAACCGCGAGCTCGCTGAAGGGCTCGGCGTCCATCCGGTGCGCGTCGAAGAACCGGCGGTAGTCCGGCCGGATCCGCGTGGGCGCCTGCGCGTCGAAGTCGAACGGGCACAGCAGGGTGCGGGCCCTGACCGTCAGCTCGCCCGCCTGGAAGATGTCATACGCGATCGTGAGCCGGGCGGCGCCGAGGCCGGCGACTCCGAGCCACACGCGCACGCCGTCGTCGGAATACTCGATCGCCTTGCGGTACTCGACCTGGTGGGACACCACAACAATGCCGCTGTCGAGCATGTCGGACGCCGGGCCGCCCCGCAGGAACGCGACTCGTGCCTCCTGGAGGTAGTCGACGATCGCCGCGTTGTTGACGTGCCCCTGCGCGTCCAGGTCCGACCAGCGAAGCGGGACCTCGACGTCGAACACTCAGTCCTCCTTGGGGTAGAGGGTGTCGACGAGGTCGGCGTACTTCTCCGTCACGACGGCGCGCCGGATCTTCATGTTGGGTGTGACGCCGTCGTTGTCCACGGTCAGCTCGTGGTCGAGGATCGCGAACTGCTTGACCGTCTCCCAACGCTCGAGCTTCGCGTTCACGCGGTCCATCGAGCGGGCGATGGAGGCGCGGATCTCCGGTCGCTGGGAGAGTTCCGCGTAGCTCAGGGAGTCGAGCTCGTGCTTGTGCGCCCACTTCTGCAGGAGCTGCGGATCGAGTACCACGAGCGCCGACACGTACTTGCGCCCCTCGCCGATGGCGATCGACTGCTGGACGTAGGGGATGTTCGCCTGGATGGCACCCTCGACCTTCTGGGGCGCGACGAACTTGCCGCCCGAGGTCTTGAACAGGTCCTTCTTGCGGTCGGTGATCTTCACGCGCCCGTTGGGAAGGATCTCGGCGATGTCGCCGGTGTGGTACCAGCCGTCGGACTCCAGCACCTCGGCCGTCTGTTCCGGGAGGTTGTGGTAGCCGGGCGTGATGATCGGCCCGCGGAGCAGGAGTTCGCCGTCGTCGGCCAGCTTGTGATCGATGCCGGGGAGAATGGGGCCGATGGTGCCGAACTGGGGATCGCGCGGCAGGTCGACGGCGGCGATCGCGCTGGTCTCCGTAGCACCGTAGCCCTCGACGATGAGGATGCCGGCGCCGTAGAACCACTGCTGGACCTGCGGGGACAGCTTCGCGGACCCGGAGATCATGAACTTCATCTGGCCACCGAGGCGCTCCTTGAGCTTGGAGAACACCAGCTTGTCCGCCACCTTGTACTGCGCCGCCAGCACCCCCTTGAGAGGCCGACCGGCGAGGCGGTCTTCGATCGACTGGTAGCCGATGTGGAACGCCCAGCGCGCAATCCTGCCCTTGAGGCCGGTGTTTCCGGTCATGACAGCGGCACGGACCTTCTCGAAGATCCGCGGCGCCCCGCACATGAAGGTGGGGTGCACCTCGCCGAGGCCCTGGACGATCTTGTCGATCCGCCCGTCAACGGCGGAGGCGAAGCCGTAGTCGAGCTGGGCGGCGATGAGCGCCTTTCCGAAGACGTGACTGAGGGGCAGCCACAGGTACTGGAGCTCGTCGGGCCCGATGATGTCGAGGTACTTGGTCCCTGCACCCTCATAGACCCAGGAAAGGTGGTTGAGACGAACACCCTTGGGGCGGCCGGTGGTCCCCGAGGTGTAGATGAGGGTGGACAGGGTGTCGCGGTTGGTGGTGGCGAGGCTCTCGTCGACGGCATCGGGCTTCTCCGCCAGGAGCTTGTCACCGGCCTCGAGGAGCTGGTCGTAGGACATGATGCGCTCGTCCATGACCATGCCGGTGGTGTCGAACACGACGATGGTGTGGATCCGGTCGTCGAACTCGGAGTCGTCGGTGATCTTCGCGACCTGCTCGGCGTTCTCCGCAACGAAGATGACCGACCCGGAGTCCTTGACGATGAAGTGGACGTCGCCGGAGGCGGTGTTCGGGTAGACGGTGGTGGTGGCGCCGGCCGCCAGCGCGATGCCGAGGTCCATGAGGATCCACTCGAGCCGGGTGCTGGAGCAGATGGCGACCCGGTCCTCGTAGTTCAGGCCCCGGGACAGGAGCCCGGCGGCGAGGCGGGTGGCGATGTCGCCGGCCTGCTGCCACGTCATCCGACTCCACGTATTGGGGCCGTCGGCGCCGTCCGGCCACATGAAGGCCAGCTTGTCGGGGGTCTCCGC
Source organism: Actinomycetes bacterium (assembly GCA_030426725.1). Lineage (GTDB taxonomy): Bacteria > Actinomycetota > Actinomycetes > Propionibacteriales > Propionibacteriaceae > Arachnia. Next base: position 1,846 of record JAUHXZ010000045.1, on the reverse strand, counting down.
GACCCGCCGCCGCAGCATGTCGCCCATGCTCGAGCCGCCATTGGCAAGAATTTCCTCGCGTATGCCCACCGTGGGTCCCCTTTCGAAGTAGCTTCAGCGTATCGTGCGGCCCACAGCCGGGGGGGTTCTTCCCACGGCACTTCGCTGCTGGGCAACTACTTGAACCATCAATCATCTGCTACACTGGGTTCATGTCCGAACCAGCCCGTGGATGGCTCACCGAGAGCCAGCAGCGCGTCTGGCGCAGCTACCTGCTGGCCAGGGCGCACATCGACGAATACCTCGAGGAGACGTTGCGCTCCTACGGATTGAGCCTCGCCGAGTACGAGTTGCTCGTGCGCCTCTCCGAATCGCCGGAGCACACCATCCGGATGGGCGAACTGGCCGCCTCCGTCGGCCATTCCCGCTCCCGCCTCACCCACACCATCAAGCGCATGGAGGACCACGGCTACGTCCGCCGCGTCTCCTGCGCGTCCGACGGCCGGGGCGTGCAGGCGGTCATGACCGACGAGGGCTACGAACTCCTCAAGCGCGCCGCCCCCGCGCACGTCGATTCGGTCCGCCGTGTCTTCGTCGACGCCATGGAGCCCGAGGACTACGAAGCGCTAGGGCGGGCGATGCAGGCCGTTCTGGCGGTGGCAGACTAGGGCGGGTGACGACCGCCCCCACCGCCCCGCACTCGCACCTCCTCGCCCGGCTCGGAGAGCTCGCGGCGATCGTGGACACGACCTCACTGACGCGGGCGCTGTACTCCAGCGACGCGTCGCTGTACCGCGTGGCCCCGGAGGCGGTCGGCCACCCCCGCACCACCGACGAACTGGTGGAACTGGTGCGCGCCGCCCTGGACACCGCAACCCCCATCACTGCGCGCGGGGCGGGCACGTCGTGTGCCGGCAACGCCGTCGGGCCGGGGCTGGTCATCGACGTCGCGCGGCACCTCAACCGCATCCACTCCATCGACCCGGAGACCCGCACCGCCGTCATCGACCCGGGCGTCGTTCAGGACCAGCTGCAGATCGCGGCCCGGCCCTACGGGCTGCGGCTCGGGCCCGACCCGTCGACCGCCAATCGCTGCACCGTCGGCGGCATGATCGGCAACAATGCCTGCGGTCCGCGCGCGCTCGGCTACGGCCGCATGGCCGACAACGTCGTGTCGCTCGACATCATCACCGGCAACGGCGACCTGCTGACGCTCGGCGTCGACGACGTCCCCGAACTCCGCACCCTCGTGGGGGGCAACCTCGGCACGATCCGCACCGAGTTCGGCACCTTCACCCGGCAGGTGTCCGGCTACTCCCTCGAGCACCTGCTCCCCGAGAAGGGCTTCGACCTGCCGAAGTTCTTCGCCGGCACCGAGGGCACCCTGGGCGTCATCCTGCGCGCCACCGTGCGGCTGGCCGCCGACGCGCCGCACCGGCTCATGGTCGCGCTCGGTTACCCGACAATGCCTGACGCCGGCGACGACATCTCCAACTTGTTGCAGTTCCGCCCCACGGCCTGTGAGGGGCTGGACCGCCGCATCGTCGACGTCGTGGTCGCCAAGTCCGGCGCCGCCGCCGTCGGCGAGCTTCCGGCGGGCGACGGTTGGATGTTCCTCGAGGTCGTCGGCGACGACCCGGCGGAGGTGCGATCCCGGGCCGAGGCGATCGTCGCCGAGGCGCGGGCGACGGAGGGCTGGGTCGTCGACGACCCCAACCGGGCCGCCCAGCTGTGGAAGATCCGTGCCGACGGCGCCGGGCTCGCCGGCGTCAGCCTCGACAAGCCCGCCTACGGCGGCTGGGAGGACGCGGCGGTGCCGCCCGAGCACCTCGGCGACTACCTCCGCGAGTTCGACGACCTGCTCACC
>JAUHXZ010000044.1 GCA_030426725.1 Actinomycetes bacterium | reverse complement strand
ACGACAGCAACCCGCGCTTCGACGCCTCGCCCATGACGACGGCGAGGGCCTTCTCCGCCTCCAGGACCACCTTGGGCGGCAGGCCGCCGATGTGACCGTTGTGCAGAGCCGATGCCCAGACCGAACCGGACAGCTCCTCGTTGGTCTCACCGAGCAGCAGGATGGCGTCGCCGGCGTGAGCGAAGCCCGACCGAATGCGCGTGGCCACGTCGTCGATCACGCCGAGGACGCCGACGGTTGGCGTCGGCAGGATCGGGGTGGTGGCGGTCTGGTTGTACAGCGACACGTTGCCGCCGGTCACCGGGACGCCGAGTTCGCGGCAGCCGTCGACGAGGCCCATAACGGCCTCCGCGAACTGCCACATGACCTCGGGGTCCTCGGGCGAGCCGAAGTTGAGGCAGTCCGTGATCGCCACCGGCTGGGCGCCGGTGACCGCGACGTTGCGGTAGGCCTCGGCCAGCGACAGCTGGGCGCCGAGATACGGGTTGAGGTACGAGAACCGCGAGTTCGCGTCGAGCGCCAGGGCGATACCGAGTCCGGTCTCCTCGTCGATGCGCAGCATGCCGGAGTCCTCCGGCTGCGCGAGGACGGAGTTGCCGCGGACGTAGCGGTCGTACTGGTTGGTGACCCACGTCTTGTCGGCGATGTTGCCGTGGCCGAGGAGCGTCACCAGCGCGGCCTTGAGTGCCTCCGGCGAGTTGTCGCGGGGCAGGTCCTCGGCACGGTTGGCGTTGACGTCGTCCAGCCAGGCGGGGCGGTGGAAGGGACGGTTGTAGACAGGGCCCTCGTGCGCGACCGTCTTGGGGTCGACGTCGACGATGGTCTCGCCGTGCCACTGGATGATCAGCCGGTCGCCCTCGGTGACCTCGCCGACGATGGTGGCCTGCACGTCCCACTTGGCGCAGATCTCCATGAACTTGTCGACGTTGGCGGGCTCGACGACCGCCATCATCCGCTCCTGCGACTCGCTCATGAGGATCTCCTCCGGCGCGAGGCTGGGGTCGCGGAGGGGGACGAGGTCGAGGTCGACGAACATGCCGCCGTCGCCGGCGGAGGCGAGTTCGGAGGTGGCGCAGGAGATGCCGGCCGCGCCGAAGTCCTGGATGCCGTTGATGATGTCGGCCTGGAACAGCTCGAGGGTGCACTCGATGAGCAGCTTCTCCATGAACGGGTCGCCGACCTGGACGCTCGGCCGCTTCGCGGGGCCGGTCTCGTCGAAGGTCTCCGACGCGAGGATCGACGCGCCACCGATGCCGTCGCCGCCGGTGGCCGCCCCGAAGAGGATCACCTTGTTCCCGACGCCCGTGGCCTTGGCGAAGTGCAGGTCCTCGTGGCGCAGGACGCCGACGCACAGTGCGTTGACGAGCGGGTTGCCGAGGTAGGTCTCGTGGAACTGCACCTCGCCGCCGATGTTGGGCAGGCCGAGGCAGTTGCCGTAGCCGCCGACGCCTGCCACGACGCCCGGCAGGACGCGGCGGGTGTCGGCTTCGTCGAGCGGCCCGAAGCGCAGGGAGTCCATGACCCCGACGGGGCGGGCGCCCATCGCGAGGATGTCGCGGACGATGCCGCCGACGCCCGTGGCCGCGCCCTGGTAGGGCTCGACGTAGGAGGGGTGGTTGTGGGACTCGGCCTTGAAGGTGACCGCGTAGCCCTGGCCGATGTCGACGACGCCGGCGTTGTCGCCGATGCCCGCCAGCAGCGGGCCGCGCGGGGTCTCCTGGCTGAGCTCACCGAACTTGCGCAGGTGCACCTTGGACGACTTGTAGGAGCAGTGCTCGGACCACATGACCGAGTACATGGCCAGCTCAGCCGAGGTGGGCCGTCGGCCCAGGATCTCGCGGATCTCCGCGTACTCGTCGTCCTTGACACCGAGGGTCGCGTACGGCTGCTCGAGTTCCGGCGTCTGGGCTGCATTCTCAACGGTGTCTGCCACGGGCCCAATCTACCGTCGCGGGCGGCGAAGCGGGCAACAGGCCGTCGTTCCCGGACCGACGGGAGCGGGGATGAGGTTTGAGCAATTGGCAAGGGTCAACGACGGGGCCCTGCCGGGCTGTCGCAGGGGCCGGGGCGTGACCCTCGCCAATTGCTCGTGCCCTCCAGGCGGGGGCGGCCCGGGCGGCCGGGGGCGGGTTGAGACAATGGGGGTGAAGGATCGGTCGGAGGCCCGATGCGGCCCACGGCGGTTCACGCCCATTGGAGCCGGTCCGGAGGGGATGCCATGCAACTGTTCCTCGACTGCCTGCCGTGCCTGCACCGCCAGGTGCTGGAGGCGGCGCGCCAGACCACCGACGACGTCGCCGTCCAGTCGCGCATCATGGACCGGGCCGCCGCGACACTCACCCGCCGCCGCGCCTACGCCACGGCCCCCGCGATGGCGGAGGCGATGCACTCCATCGTGCGGGAGGAGACCGGGGCGGACGACCCGTACCGTGCAGTCAAGGACCGCGACATGGCTGCAGCGCTCGGCCTCGAGCCGATGCTGTGGGAGTACGCCGCGACCGGTGAGGATCCGCTGACCACCGCCCTCAAGGTGGCTGCCACCGGCAACGTGATGGACTCGGCGATCTACGCCGACCTCGACATCGCCGGGTGCGTCACCGCGGAGCTCGATAGGCCATTCGCCCGCTGCGACGTCGACGCGCTGTCCGCCGACCTGGGGACGGCGCGCACGGTCCTGGTCCTGGGCGACAACGCCGGGGAGGCCGTCTTCGACAAGGTCCTCCTGTCCCGGCTGGGCGAGGGACGCGAGGTGACCTACGCGGTCCGGGGCCGCCCCATCATCAACGACGCCACGCTCGACGACGCACGGTCCGTCGGTGTCGATGCCCACGCGACAATGATGTCGTCGGGCTGCGCCGCGCCGGGCACGATCCTTGAATGGTGCACCGACGAGTTCCTCGCCCTGTTCCGGGACGCGGACGTGGTGATCAGCAAGGGGCAGGGCAACTTCGAGGCGCTCTCGTCGGTCGAGCGGCCCGTCTACTTCCTGCTCAAGGCGAAGTGCGCCATGGTGGCGGGCGACCTGGGCGTCGCCGTCGGCGACTACGTGTTCCTCAGGCGGGACCCGGATTGAGCAATTGGATGGGCTCGCCGCGGGTGCCCCGCTCACGCAGAGCGGGGACCGACGGCTGAGCCCATTCAATTGCTCAACCCCGACGGGCCGTCAGAGCGACCAGGCGGCGCGGATCCGCGCGGCGATCTCCGCCTCGTGGACCGCCTCCGTGACTAGGCGGCGCAGGGTGGCCGGCGCGTCGGGGTGTGCGTCGAGCCAGCGAGCCCCGGCATCGGCACCGTCGGACGGGAACCCGCCGCGCACGAGCCGCATGGCGATCTCGATCGGGTGATCCTCCCAGACACCGAGGAGGCCCGTGAAGTACCGTCCGGCGAAGGGTTCGCGCAGGTCGTCCTGGCCGAGCGCGTTGTAGCCGGCCAGAAGCGCACCGACCGCATCGTTGGTCTCGCCGCCGACGGCGTGGGCGCGTCGCCACGCCTCCTCCTTCACCGCCGGGTCCGGCCGCGACGTGGCGGCCCGCAGGTGCGCCGTCCGGCCCGACGCGGTGTCGTCGGCGGCCAGCACGGCCGCGAGTTCGGCGTCGGAGGCGTCGCCCTGCGTCGCGAGCGTCTGCCACGCGAGCCAGGTCAGATCCACGGAGACCTCAAGCCCGGTGATACCGCCGTCCAGCACCCACCGCACGTCCTCGGGCGCCAGCGCGGCCGCCCGGAGGTATGCCTTCGCCCACAGCATCTGCTCGGGCGAACCCGCAGCGGCGTCGACGGCGGCGGTCCGGCACCCGTCCCGCCACGCCACGGCCGCGGCGCCGTCGGCCGAGTAGCGGTCGACGGCGGCCAGCGCGCGGTCCAGCAGCGACGCCAGCACCCCCGACTGGGGCTCGCGGGCCGTGAGCACCGCCGCGACGAACGCACTCGGCACGAGCCCACCGGCCCGGACGTCGGTCCACAGCGATGTCCACACCACGGCCCTGGCGATCGGGTCCAGGTCCGCCACGTGCTCCAGCAGGACACCGCGGCTGCGAGAGTCGAGCACGACCCGCGCGAACGTGTGGTCGAGGTCGTTGACGAGCACGACGTCGGGCGCGGGGACGCCGTCGGCCGCCGGGAGCGCGGCCTCCTCGCCGTCGACGGTCACGTCGAGGCGCCGGTCGAGCCGGAGAACGCAGTCCTCCAGCCGGTAGAGGCCGACGGTGGTGGCGTGCGGGCGCCCCGACTGCGCCTCCCCCGGCCCGTCGAGTTCACGCAGGATCCGCAGTCCGCTGACCTGGCCGGACTTCTCGAACCAGGTGGCGCTGAGCCGGTCGTGCCCGGCGGACTCGAGCCACGCCGGGACCCAGCCGTCGAGGTCGCGGTCGGTCTCGGCGTCGAGGGCGGCGATGAAGTCGGCCAGGGTGGCCGAGTCGAAGGCGTGGTCCGCGAAGTAACGCCGCCCTCCCGCGAGGAACGCGTCGATCCCGACGTAGTGGACGAGCTGGGTGAGGGCCGAGGCGCCCTTCGAGTACGTGATCCGGTCGAAGTTCGTCTTGGCCGCCTCAAGATCCGGGATGTCCGCGACGACGGGGTGGGTGGTCGGCATCGAGTCGGCGAGATAGGCGCCGACCTTGCGGGCGGTGGCGAAGTTGACCCAGCCGTCGACGAAGCCGCAGGCCTCGACGGAGACATGACTGCCCATGAACTCGGCGAAGCTCTCCTTGAGCCACAGGTCGCCCCACCAGCGGCAGGTGACGAGGTCGCCGAACCACATGTGGCTCATCTCGTGCACGAGGGTGTTGGCGCGCGCCTGCAGCTGCGCGGGAGTGGCGGGCGAGCGGAACAGGTACTGCTCGGTGAACGTGACGAGGCCCGGGTTCTCCATGGCGCCGAGGTTGTACTCGGGCACGAAGATCTGGTCGTACTTCTCTCCCCAGGGATAGTCGCCGAAGGCGGTGGTCAGCCAGTCCAGCCCCGAGGTGGTGAGGCGGAACAGCTCATCGGCGTCGAGGTAGCGTGCGAGGCTCCTGCGGCACAGCAGGCCGAGTTCGATGCCGTGCCAGGCATCGGCGACCCGGTGGTACGGGCCCGCCGCGAGGCTGGTGATGTAGGTCGACAGCGGTTCGGTGGGCTCGAAGTGGACGTGGACGACGCCGTCGGCGACCTGCTCGCGCGCGACCTCGGGCTGGTTGGAACCCAGCCACCAGGTGTCGGGCCCGATGAGGGCGAACGTGAACGGAGCGCGGAGGTCGGGCTGCTCGAGGTTGGGGAAGACGCGGCGCGCATCGGCCGGTTCGTACTGGGTGTAGAGGTAGGTCTCGCCGTCGGTGGGGTCGACGAAGCGGTGCAGCCCCTCCCCCGTGCGCGAATAGCGGCCGTGGGCCAGGATCCGCAGCGTGCAGCGCCGCTGCGGCAGGCCCGCGACGCGGATGCGGGCGCCGTCGTGCTCGAACTGGTGCGGCGCGCCGTCGAGCAGGACCTGCTCCACCTCGCCGATGAAGTCCACCCAGGTCTCGGGGGTCCGGCTGGTGAGGTCGATGCACGACTTCACGGGGAACGTCGCGAGGTCCGGGTTCTGCGCGTCGCGGACGTCGACGTCGACGCGGTAGGCGTGGACGCGGACGTTGGCGGCCCGGTCGGCGGTCTCGGCGCGGGTGAGGTTGGCTGACGACATGAGCCCTATCCAAGCACCTGCCGCCGGGTCGGTCGAAGCCCGCCATTTGCGAACGATGCCGGCCGCAGTGTCAGTTCTTGCCGCGACTACCCGGCAACTACCGACACTCGGACCGCCGACCTCCGCGGGCGGAGCGACCCGAGACGAACCTCAGACCCGGGCGGAAATGAACTGCAGCAGCGACTCGAAGAACTTCCGGCCGTCCAGCGACGGGCTGGTCAGGTCCTCGACGTTGTGCTCCGGGTGCGGCATCAGGCCGACGACGTTGCCGCGAGCGTTCGTGATGCCGGCGATGTCGTTGGCCGAGCCGTTCGGGTTGTCGAGGTACCGGAACACGACCTGGTCGTTGTCCTCGAGCTTCTTCAGCGTCTCGGGGGTCGCCTGGTAGTTCCCCTCACCGTTCTTCAGGGTGATGGTGATCTCCTCGCCCTTAGTGAACGCGCAGGTCCAGGTGGTGTCGACGGTCTCGACGCGCAGCCGCTCGTCGCGGCAGATGAAGTGCTGGTCGACGTTGCGGATCATCGCCCCCTCGAGGAGGTGCGACTCGCACAGCAGTTGGAAGCCGTTGCAGATGCCGAGCACCGGCATGCCCTTCTTCGCCGCGTCGATGACGGTGCCCATGACGGGGCTGAACTTGGCGATGGCCCCGCAGCGCAGGTAGTCGCCGTAGGAGAAGCCGCCGGGCAGGATGATGGCGTCGACGCCCTCGACGGAGTCGGAGCCGTGCCACAGCGGGACGGGCTCCGAACCGGTGAGCCGGACGGCGCGTTGCGCGTCGTGGTCGTCGAGCGACCCCGGGAACGTGACGACGCCGATGCGTGCCATCAGTCGGCCACCACGTCGAACGACTCGATGACGGTGTTGGCGAGCAGCTTCTCGGCCGCTTCGCCGATGCGCTCGAGCACCTCGGGCGTGACTTCGCCGTCGACCTCGATCTCGAAGCGCTTGCCCTGGCGGACCGTGAACCCGTCGAAGCCCAGCCGCTTGAGGGCACCGGTGACGGCCTTCCCCTGCGGGTCGAGGATCTCGGGCTTCGGCATGACGTTGACAACGACGCGTGGCATGCCACGGATCCTAGCGGACGGGCCCCCGCGCACCGTCCCCGGCACCGACGCCGGACTCACCCGCCGCCCGCGATAGCCTGGCGCGCATGCCGTCGTCACGCTCCGCCGTCCAGCCGTTCGAGGTGATGACCCTCCTCGGCCGGGTGGCCGAGCTGCGGGCCGAGGGCCGCGATGTCATCTCGCTGTGCGCCGGCGAGCCGGCGCAGGGGGCGCCGTCGGCTGTCAACGCGGAGGCCGCCAGACTGCACACGGCCGGATACCCGTTCGGTTACACACCGGCGCTGGGCATCCGGGAGCTGCGTGAGGCCCTCGCCGGTCACTACCGGCGCTGGTACGGCCTCGATCTCGACCCCTCCCGGGTTGCCGTGACGACGGGTTCCTCCGGCGGCTTCCTGCTCGCCTTCCTCGCGGCGTTCGATGCGGGCGACCGCGTCGCGTTGGCGAGGCCCGGGTACCCGGCCTACCGCAACATCCTCAGCTCGCTCGGCTGCGAGGTCGTCGACATCGACTGCGGCCCAGAGGTCCGGTTCCAGCCCACCGTCTCGCTTCTCGAGGCCGCGCACCGCGAGGCGCCGCTCAAGGGCCTGATCCTCGCCTCCCCCGCCAACCCGACCGGAACGATGGTGACCCGCGACGAACTGGCCACGCTGGCCGGATGGTGCGACGCCAACGGGGTGCGTCTGATCAGCGACGAGATCTACCACGGCGTCACCTACCCCGTCGGCGTGGACCGGGGCACATCGGCGGCGGAGGTGAGCGACGGCGCGGTGGTGGTGTCGTCGTTCAGCAAGTACTGGGGCATGACGGGGTGGCGCATCGGCTGGCTCGTACTGCCCGACGATCTCTCCGGCCCCGTCGACGCGCTGGCGGGGAATCTCGCACTCTGCCCTCCCGCGCCAGGGCAGTACGCGTCGTTGCGGGCCTTCGACGAGTCCTCGTACGCGGAGTGCGACGCCGCTGTGGCAGACTTCGCCGCCGCCCGCGAGGTGTTCCTCGCGAACGCGCCGAGGCTGGGCTGGGGCGTCGCAGCCCCCGCGGACGGCGCGTTCTACTACTACGCGGACCTCGGTCGGCAGCTCGACCGGTGGGGGACGTCGGCGGCGTACGCGTCGGCGCTGTTGGAGGCCACGGGGGTCGCGGTGACGCCGGGCCGCGACTTCGACGCCCGCCTCGGCGACCGGACGGTCCGGGTCAGTTTCGCGGCGGGCAGCCAGGCGATCGCGGACGCTGTGGAGCGGATCGTCGCGTTCCAGGCGGGTTAGCGGGACACTGTCGGGTCGCCGTCGATCCAGAACCGCATGGGGAAATCGGCTGCCTTGCCGACGCCGATCCTCGGTCCCACGGCGGTGCGCGGCGCGGCGCCCGTGCGGGGCAGCAGCGTGAGGCCGGAACTGCCGTCGAGCGGGGCGCCGGTGTCCGCGAGCGTGATGCCGAGGGCGACGGTCAGACGTGCGGGGCCGGCCGCCAGGTCGGTGTCGCGGCGGGTGGCGCCCCGGGCGGCGCGGCGGCGCCTGGCGTGGTCGACTCCGTCGATGATCTCACCGGCCCTGATCAGGACCCCGGTCGGTGTGCCGTCGACCGCGACCACAACGTTGAAACACGTGTGCAGCCCCATGTGTCGGTAAACGTAGGCATGCCACGGCGGGCCGAACATCGCGGCGTTGCGGGCGGACGGCCCCCGGTAGGCGTGGGACGCGGGATCGTGCGGGCCGCCGTAGCCCTCGACCTCGGTGATGCGCAGCGCCACCCGCATCCCGTCGCGGTCGGCGACGAGGGTGGCCCCGAGGAGTTCCCTGGCCCTGGCCGCGACCGCCTCGAGGAGGGACACCCCTTCGGCCGGGACGTCGGCGAAGCCGGTGTGGGCCGGGACCCGCATCACTCGGGGCGGGGAGTGAGCAGCCCGGCGAGCTTGGCACCCAGCGGCGACGTGGGCAGGGGGCGCCCGTCGACGTGCGTGACCGGGGCGATGATCCGGCCGCTCGACAGCAGCCAGGCGCCCCGCGCCCGGGCGAGGTCGTCGCGGTGCAGCTTGACCACCTGGACGTCGAGCCCGGCGTCCGGCGCCTTGTCCAGGAGTTCGGCGATGGTGATGGAGCGCAGGATCCCGTCGAGGGGCGGCGTGACGAGGACCCCGTCGAGGTCCAGCACCAGGCTGGAGGTGGGGCCCTCGAGCAGCCAGCCCGACGGGGTCACGAAGATGACGTCGTCGGCGCCGTTGGCCTTCGCGTAGCGCTTGGCTGCCATGTTGATGCCGTACGACAGCGACTTGGCCCCGGGCAGCAGCCAGGGCATCGGGGCGATGTCGGATCCCTCGAAGCCGCGGTCGAGGATGAGTGCCCGGACTCCTTCGGAGCGCTCGCGCCTGGTGCCCGCGTCGAGAGGGGCCGCCATCACCCAGCCGTTGGGTTCGTCGAGGCCCTCGGGACCGCGGGTCATGATCAGCCGGAGGACCGCCTCGGGCTCGGCGTCCCAGTCCCAGGCGCCGAGGATCGCGGCGACGGCGCGTCGGTAGCCGGCCTCGTCGGGCGCGGGCAGATGGAGGAGGCCCGCGGAGGTCGCGAGCCGGTCCAGGTGCTCGTCGAGGTGGTGGGCGCGTCCGTAGCTCGCCAGCAGCGCGTCGAACACGCCGTCACCGCGGACGACGCCCTGGTCATCGGCCCGGACGATCGGCTGGTCGGGGGCGACGAGGGTGCCGTCGAGGAGGGCGAGCATCGTGATGGCCATACTCCGAGATTACGCCCAACCCCCTGTGACGGGCACCCGGGCGAACGACTCGGCGCCGCCCCGGCGCCCGTCGAGTGCGAGTGCCGATGAGAGCACCGAGGGGTGGGGCCGGGCCGCCCACGACTCCGGCGGGCGCTTCGCGGCCGCGCCGTCGCCGACGCCCACCCAACCTGCCCCGACCCCACACCTCGGCGCTCCCAGGTCTATGGCTCCAGTCCCGGCGCCCTCCGACGGCGGGTGAGTCAGGCGCGGATCAGGCGGCGGGGAAGGGGACGAACTCGCGGCCGGTCAGCCGGCGGAACGCTTCCAGGTAGCGGTCGCGCGTCGCGGCCACCACTTCGGCCGGCAGCGGGGGCGGAGGCGTATCCGAGGCCTTGTCCCAGCCGGATTCTTTCGCGAGCCAGTCGCGGACGTACTGCTTGTCGAAGCTGGGCAGTGCCTCCCCCGGCCTCCACGCCTCCGCATCCCAGAATCGCGACGAGTCCGGCGTCAGCACTTCGTCGGCGAGGACGAGCGTGCCGTCGGCGCGGCGGCCGAACTCGAACTTGGTGTCGGCCAGGATGATGCCGCGCTCGGCGGCGATCTCCTCGGCCCGCGTGTAGATGGCCAGCGTCAGGTCGCGGAGCTCGGCCGCCAGATTCTCGCCGTGGAGGCGGGCGACGGTCGCAAAGTCGACGTTCTCGTCGTGCTCACCCAGCGGCGCCTTGATGGCGGGGGTGAAGATCGGCTCGGGTAGCTTGTCGCCGTCGCGCAGGCCCGCCGCCAGCGGCACGCCGCACACCGTCCGCGACTCCTGGTACTCGGCCCACCCGGACCCGGTGAGGTAGCCGCGTGCGACGCACTCGACCTCCACCATGTCCAACGACTCGACCAGCGTCCCGCGCCCAGCGACGGCGGCGGGCACGTCGCCGGACACCACATGGTTGTCGACGAGGTCCGCGAGCTGGTCGAACCACCACAGACTGAGCTGGGTGAGGATCGCGCCCTTGTCCGGGATGGGAGTGCTGAGCACATGGTCGTAGGCGGAGATGTTGTCCGTCGCGACCATGAGGATCCGCTCGGTGCCGCCGCCGTCGACGGTGTAGAGCTCGCGCACCTTGCCGGCGTGCCGCAGCGGGAGATGGACCTTGTCGCCGTACTGACTCACAGGCCGAGCCTAGCGGCTGCACCGCCTCCGAGGAGGTCACGATCACGCCTGGGCGGTGGCCCTACGGGGCGATCCGCGGGCCCCGAGGACCAGTCGGCTGCCCGCGGACGAGCCGACGGCGAACGGAATATAACGGTTTGATCACTGCCGTTGACATCGATGTAAACGGGTGCTTAACTACCGGTATCTCAACGATGTAAATCGTCGGACGGGCACCTGGGAACCGCAACGACCTACGGGTCCCGAGCCCGGATCCCGACGACAGCAGGCAACGAGGCATGCGACAGGAAGGGCCGACATGATCGTGGACCACGCCACCCGGCGGACGGCGGTACGTCCGTCGTGAGGAAGCTGCTCTACTCACCGAAGATCGCTCCGTACATCTTCGTACTGCCGTTCATCCTCACAGTGCTCATCTTCTGGGTGAGCCCCCTGTACAAGGCGGGTGTGATGAGCACCCAGAAGATCATCCCGGGGTCGGTGGAGAACGTCGGCCTCGCCAACTACGACCGCCTCTTCGGCGACCGGCTCTTCTGGGTCGCTCTGAGGAACAGCCTCACCTACATGATCGGCACGCTGCTGATCCTCATCCCAGGCCCGATGCTCCTGGCGGTGCTCATCAACTCCAAGCTCGGCAGCGAGCGACTCAAGGCGGTCTTCAAGTCCGTGATGTTCATCCCGGCTCTCACGTCGGTGGTCGTCGCCGGCATCGTCTTCAAGCTCATCTTCAGCGAGTCCGAGACCGCCCTGATGAACCAGATCATCGGCGCGTTCGGTCTCGACCCGATCAAGTGGCTCAAGACCCAGGCCGGCGGTTTCTTCGCCCTCTACATCCTGGCTGCCTGGCGCTGGACCGGCGTCAACATCCTCTACTTCCTCGCCGGCCTCCAGGCCATCCCCAACGACTACTACGAGGCGGCCTCCATCGACGGAGCATCGTCGTGGCAGAAGTTCTGGCACGTGACCGTCCCCTCGCTGAAGCCCACCATCGTGTTCGTGCTCACCATCAGCGTCTACGGCGGTCTGGCCATGTTCCTCGAGTCCTACATGCTCTACGGCGGCAACAACTCGCCGCAGAACATCGGCCTCACCATCGTGGGCTACCTCTACCGCCAGGGCATCGAGCGCAACGACCTCGGCTACGCGTCGGCCGTCGGCGTGGTCCTCCTGCTGCTCGTACTCGCGATCAACATCCCGCAACTCATCGCCACCGGCACCTTCAAGAAGGAGCAGCACTGATGTCCCAGACTCTGACTCCTCCCAAGAGCGCCAAGCGCGTCATGTCCAACGAAGGCAAGGCCGCCAAGCGCCGCGTGCGGCTCAACTCCTGGCTGATGTACATCGTGATGGCCGTGATCGGCCTCATCGTCCTCGTCCCCTTCTGGGCGAACTTCCTGGCCACGTTCCAGGAAGGGCGCATGATCATCACCGGCGGCCTCAACCTCGGCATCGATCTGGCGCAGGCCAGCCTCGACAACTGGGTGATGTTGTTCACCGACTCGGGGATGTACTTCACCTGGTTCGCCAACAGCGTCTTCATCACCGTCGCGCAGGTGATCGCGACCCTCGCCGTCAGCGCCTTCGTCGCCTACGGGTTCGCGATGTACGAGTTCCGCGGAAAGACGGCACTGTTCATCGTCGTGCTCCTGCTCATGTCGGTCCCGTTCGAGATGATGATGCTGCCGCTCTACATCCAGATCAACGACTTCGGCCTGCAGGACACCTACACGGCGATCATCATCCCGTTCATGGCCAACGCCGTAACCATCCTGTTCTTCCGGCAGTTCCTGCGCGGCATCCCCCGGGAGATCGTCGAGGCCGGCCGCATCGACGGTGTGAGCGAATTCGGGATCTTCTTCCGGCTCGTGTTCCCCCTCATGAAGCCGGCGTTCGGCGCCATGGCGATCCTCACCGGCATGATGAGCTGGAACAACTTCCTGTGGCCGCTGCTCGCACTGCGCAGCTCCGAGAAGTACACCCTCCCCATCGGGTTGAACACGCTGCTGACGCCGTACGGCAACAACTACGACCTGCTGCTGGTCGGATCGTTCTTCTCGATGATCCCGATCTTCATCCTCTTCCTGGCGTTCCAGCGGTTCTTCATCGAAGGCATGACCGCCGGCGCCGTGAAGGGCTGATTCCCCAAGTCCACCCCAACCACTCATCGACCCCCGACAGCACCCCGCTGTTACACATCGAAAGGAAATTCATCGATGAAGCTGAAGAAGTTCGCAGCCTCAGCGCTGGCGGCCGGCATGGCCACCTTCGCGCTGGCCGGCTGCCAGACCGCGGGCACCAGCGGCTCCGAGGAGACCGCTGAAGGCCAGACCATCACGCAGGAGGCCGTCGAGGGCGCCGCCCAGCTCGAGCTGTGGACGTTCGTCGAACTCCACGGCGAGTTCTACACGACCATGGCGGAGAAGTGGAACGAGGAGAATCCGGACAAGAAGGTCCAGATCACCGTCAACGTCCTCCCCTACGACGACATGCACAACAAGCTCCAGATCGCGCTCACCTCGGGTGAGGGCGCTCCGGACATCGCGGACATCGAGGTCGGCAAGTTCCCGCAGTTCGTGCAGGGCACCCCCGCCCTCATGGATCTGACCGAGTACGCCGCCCCGTACGCCGACGACATCGTCAAGGCCCGCATGGACCTGTACACCAAGGACGGCTCGCTCTACGGCCTCGGCTTCCACGTCGGTGCCACCGTGGCCTTCTACAACACGGAGATGCTCGAGGGCGCCGGGATCGACTACACGACGATCAAGACGTGGGACGACTACCAGGAGGCCGGCTCCAAGTACTACGACGCCACGGGCAAGTACTTCGGCACCGTCGACACCTCGGCGGCCTGGCAGGAGGGCCTGCTTCTGGCCCAGCTCGGCGGCGAGTACTTCGCCGAGGACGGCAGCCCCGCCCTCAACAGCCCCGAGATGGTCGAGGCCCTGACCATCCTCAAGGACCTGCAGAACGCCAACGCCGTTTCGGTTCCGCCCGGCGGCCAGCCCGACACCGATGAGGCCCGTGCGGCCTACAACAACGGCGACTACGCCGCTGCCATCATGCCGTTCTGGTTCACCGGCCGTTACCTGGCCTACATGCCTGAGTTCAGCGGCAAGATCGCCATCGCCGCCCCGCCCACCGTCGACAACCCTGTCAACACCTCCGTCGGTGGCGGCGGTACCGGCACCGCCGTCGTGGCCGGCGGCGAGAACGCCGAAGTGGCCGCCGAGTTCGCTTCGTGGGCGAAGCTCAGCTACGAGGGCAACGTCGAGACCTGGAACATGCTCGGCTTCGATCCGCTGAACACCTCGGTGTGGCACGACGAGACCATCACGAACAACCCCGACAACCAGTTCGTGCAGTACTTCCAGAACAACCCGTTCGAGCCGCTGCTGGCCATCGAGGGCAGCATCGGCAACCTCGACTCGTTCACGAACCCGGCCATGCCGTCGGTCAACAACCTGATCAACACCCAGACGTTGAACGACATCTTCGAGAACGACGTCCCGATCCAGGAGGCGCTCGACCAGGCCCAGTCCGACCTCGAGAACGAGCTCGGCTGACGCCGACGGTCCTCCGTCACTGATCAAAGGGGCGGGCGGGAGAGTCCACGTGACTCTCCCGCCCGCCCCTTTCTTGACGTCAGTCTGCACACCCGCAGATTGATCTCGATGCGCCGGCGCTCCGGGCCGGGTCGGCTCAGTCCACGGGGGCCTGGGCCTCGCCCGTTGTCCGCCGGCCGACGGCACGCGGAACGGCGAATGGCCCGGCCCCTGCAGGGGCCGGGCCATTCGCCTCGGGATCAGATGTCGGCGCCGGCGTATCTGTCAGGGGCGTCCGCCATGCCGGCGGCCAGCGTCGCGCCGTCGGCGTCGTCGATGAGCAGGAACGCCCCGGTGCGACGAAGCTCGTGGTAGTCGTCGATCGGCAGATCGTCGGCGAGCCGCACGCGGATCCGGCCGATGTCGTTGAGTGCCAGCTGCTGCGGGGCACGCCGGTACTCGACGGTGTCGATGTCCAGCAGGTCGACGATCTCCTCGACCATGGCCCGCACGGTGCGGGTGCCGGCGCGGAGCAGCACGCGGTCACGGGGGCGGACGGGCTTGTCGGAGAGGACGCAGACCGTTCCCGCCACGGTGCGCGACACGTGGCCCCTGCGCTCGGGCTCGGCGATGACGTCGCCGCGGGAGATGTCGATGTCGTCCGCGAGGCGGAGGGTGACCGACAGAGGTGCGAACGCCTCATCGATCCCCCGGACCGACCCGTCGGCCTGGCCGAGGTCGATCCCCGCGACGGTCGTGGTGCGTCCGGCGGGCAGGACGACGACCTCGTCCCCGACGCGGATTACGCCGGCGGCGATCCGGCCCGCATAGCCCCGGTAGTCGCGGTCCTCGCCGCTCTGCGGGCGGATCACCACCTGGACCGGGAAGCGCAGCGGCTGCTCGGCGGGCTCCGTGCCAACGGGCACCGACTCGAGGTGCTCGAGCAGCGTCGGGCCGTCGTACCAGGGCGTGTTGGCGGAGCGCTCCACGACGTTGTCGCCCAGCAGCGCCGACAGGGGCACGGCCACCAGGTCGTCGATGTCGAAGCGGGACGCGAGCACGCCCACCTCGGCGACGATCTCCTCGAAGCGGGATCGGTCCCAGTCCACGAGGTCCATCTTGTTGACCGCGACCGCGACGTGCCGCACGCCCAGCAGCCCAGTGACCGCCAGGTGGCGCCGGGTCTGCTCGACGACCCCGTGGCGGGCGTCGACCAGGATGAGGGCGAGCTCGGCGGTCGACGCGCCGGTGACCATGTTGCGGGTGTACTGGACGTGGCCCGGGGTGTCGGCGAGGACATAGGAGCGGGTGGCGGTCGAGAAGTAGCGGTAGGCCACGTCGATGGTGATCCCCTGCTCCCGCTCGGCGCGGAGGCCGTCGGTGAGCAGGGCCAGGTCCGCGCCGTCGAGTCCACGGTCGCGGGAGACGCGCTCCACGGCGTCGAGCTGGTCGGCCAGGACGGACTTGGTGTCGTAGAGCAGCCGGCCCACGAGCGTGGACTTGCCGTCGTCGACGGAGCCGGCGGTGGCGAGCCGGAGGAGGTCGTGCGTCATCAGAAATACCCCTGCTTCTTGCGGTCTTCCATGGCGGCCTCGGAGAGGCGGTCGTCGGCGCGCGTCGCCCCGCGCTCGGTGAGCCGGGAGGCGGCGACCTCGAGGATCACCGCCGCGACGTCGACGGCGTCCGACTCGACGGCACCCGTGCAGCTCATGTCGCCGACGGTTCGGTAGCGCACGATCCGCTCCTCGACCCTCTCCCCCGGCTTGGGCTCGCCCCACTGACCGGCGGTGAGCCACATGCCGTCGCGCTGGAATACGGGACGCCTGTGGGCGTAGTAGATGTCCGGCAGTTCGATCGCCTCGCGCTCGATATAGCGCCACACGTCGAGTTCGGTCCAGTTGGACAGTGGGAACACCCGGACGTGCTCGCCGGGCGAATGCCTGCCGTTGTACAGGTCCCACAGCTCGGGGCGCTGGCGCCGCGGATCCCAGGCGCCGAACGCGTCGCGCAGCGAGAACACCCGCTCCTTGGCGCGGGCCTTCTCCTCGTCGCGGCGGCCACCGCCGAACACGGCGTCGAAACGGCCCTCCTCGATGGCGTCGAGCAGCGGGACGGTCTGCAGGGGGTTGCGGGTGCCGTCGGGCCGTTCGCGGAGGCGTCCGTCGTCGATGTAGTCCTGCACCTTGGCGACGTGGAGCCGGGCGCCCACGCGGGCGACAGTGTCGTCGCGGTACCGCAGGACCTCAGGGAAGTTGTGCCCGGTGTCGACGTGCAGCAGAGCGAACGGCAGCGGCGCCGGGGCGAACGCCTTGAGCGCCAGGTGCAGCATGACGACGGAGTCCTTGCCGCCGCTGAACAGGATGACGGGGCGCTCGAACTCCCCCGCCACCTCGCGGAAGATGTGGATGGCCTCGGACTCGAGGTGATCGAGATGGTCGAGGACGTGGTCGGGATTGAGTGTCATGTGTGCAGTCCGCATTCGGTCTTGTTGCTGCCGGCCCAGCGGCCGGCTCGGGGGTCTTCTCCTGGGGCGACGGGGCGGGTGCAGGGGGCGCAGCCGATCGAGGCGTAGCCCTGCTGTCGTAGCGGGTTGAGGTGGACGTCCTCCTCGAAGGCGAAACGTTCCACGTCCTCGTCGTCCCACGCGGCGATGGGGTTGAGCTTGACCATCGCGCGCTTCTCGTCGTAGCCGACCAGCGTGATGTCGGTGCGGGTGGGGGCGTCGACGCGTCGCATGCCCGTCACCCAGGCCTGCCGGCCGGCGACCGCCCGGTTGAGGGGCTCCACCTTTCGCAGGGCGCAGCACTGGTCCGGGTTGCGGTCGTGCAGCTTCGGGCCGTGCAGGGCGTTCTGCTCCTCGACGGTGATGAGCGGCAGGACGGTGCGGATGCGCAGCCGCTCGGCGTAGTGATCGCGGGTCTCGAGGGTTTCGGCGAAGTGGTAGCCGGTGTCGAGGAAGAACACGTCGAGGTCGGGCGCGGCCTGTGCGATGAGTTCGAGCAGCACCTCGTCGCCCATGGACGACGCCGCCGTGATGTCGTCGCCGAACGTCTCGTAGGCCCAGCGCAGCACCTCGCGGCTGAGCTCCACACGGCCGAGGTGTCCCGCGTAGGCGCGGTCGGCCTCGAGCGCGGTGAAACGCGCATTGGCCTCGTCGGCGACCTGCCTGAGGTCAGTCATGGCGTATCTCCTCTTCGGCGATGCGGCCCGGGATGTGTTCGGTGGCGACGCGGTGCTGCTGCACCGAGAAGACACGGGCACAGGCGACGCAGTGCCAGGCCCCGCGCGGCTCCTCGACGGGCCGCAGGTCCTCCTCGGCGCAGAACGGGCAGTGGAAGATGGTGGCGCTCACCTCAGGTCCTCCTCGTCGGCGCGGTGCGCCCACTCGGCGAAGGACTCGTCGGCGTCGCGCTTGGCGAGGAAGGTGACGGCGAGGCGCTCGATGTAGTCGGGCAGGTCCTCGGCGGGCACCTTGAGGGCACGGGTCTTGCGGGCAAGCTGCGGCGTGGCCCCCAGGCTTCCGCCGAGGTGCACCTGGAACAGCTCGACGAGGTTGCCTTCGGCGTCCTTCTGCACCATGCCCTTGAGGCCGACGTCGGCGACCTGGGTGCGGGCGCAGGCGTTGGGGCAGCCGTTGACGTGGATGCTGAACGGCACGTCGAAGTCCGGCAGCCGCTTCTCGAGCTCGGCGACGATCGTGTGGGCGCGGGCCTTGGTCTCGACGAGCGCGAGCTTGCAGTACTCGATGCCGGTGCAGGCCAGGACTCCTCGCCGGAACTCGGACGGGCGGGCGGGCAGGCCCAGGTCGTCGAGCGCGGCGACGAGGTCCTCGACCTGATCCTCGGGGACGTCGAGGACGAGGAGCTTCTGCTGCGGCGTCAGCCGTACACGGCCCGACGCGTGGGTGGCGGCCAGGTCGGCGATTCGCGTCAGCTTGGCGCCGGAGACGCGCCCCGCGATCGGGGCGACCCCCACCCAGAACCGGCCGTCGGCCTGGGGGTGGATGCCGACGTGGTCGCGGCGCAGATTCGCCGTGTCAGGCGCGGGGCCGTCGGCGAGCGGGCGCTTGAGGTACTCGGTCTCGAGGATGTGCCGGAACTTCTCCGGCCCCCACTCGGCCATGAGGAACTTCAGCCGGGCGCGGTTGCGCAGGCGGCGGTAGCCGTAGTCGCGGAAGATCGACACGACCCCTTCCCACACCTCAGGCACCTCGTCGAGGGGAACCCATGCGCCGAGCCGCTGGGCGAACAACGGGTTGGTGGACAGGCCCCCGGCCACCCAGAGGTCGAAGCCGGGGCCGTGCTGGGGGTGCACGACCCCGACGAACGAGACGTCGTTGACCTCGTGGGCGACGTCGAGACTGGGGCTGCCCGAGATGGCGGTCTTGAACTTGCGGGGCAGGTTCGAGAACTCGGGGCTGCCGATGTAGCGGTCGCGGATGGCCTCGACGGCGGGGCTGCCGTCGATCAGTTCGGCCTCCGCGATGCCGGCGACCGGGGAGCCGAGGAGCGTGCGAGGCGTGTCGCCGCAGGCCTCGGTGGTCATGAGCCCGACGGCCTCGAGCCTGCGCCAGATCTCGGGGACGTCCTCGATGCGGATCCAGTGCAGCTGGATGTTCTGGCGATCGGAGATGTCGGCGGTGTCGCGGGCGAAGTCGGAGGAGATCCCGGCGATGGCCCGAAGCTGATCGTTGTTCAGCGCCCCGCCGTCAGAGCGGACGCGCAGCATGAAGAACTCGTCGTCGAGTTCCTCCGGGGCGAGCGTCGCGGTCTGGCCGCCGTCGATGCCGGGCTTGCGCTGCGTGTACAGGCCCCACCAGCGCATCCTCCCCCGCAGGTCGTCGCCGGGGATGCTGGCGAAGCCCTCCTTGGAGTAGATCTCCTCGATGCGGGCGCGGACGTTGAGCCCGTCGTCAGCCTGCTTGAGTTCCTCGTTGTGGTTCAGCGGGGTGGTATCGCCGTCAGCCCATGCTCCGGTGGCCTGGGTGCGCTTGGGGCGTGCTGCCGCTTGGGTCATCGGTGGGTCCTTCGTCGGGGGCCTTACTGACCCCCTGCAACCCTCGGGGTGGGGTCCTCATTCCCGACATGAGGGCGTGATCGCCATCGGCGAACTGCGGTCAGGCCTCGGCGCCGTCGACCGTGCTGACCGCCCGCGCCGAGCCGGTGACCTCCACCGGAATGTCGTTGACGGCGATGAGCCCGAGGAACAGGGTGCGGTAGGCACCGCGGACGGTGACAGTCGCGCTGGTGCCGCCGTCGATGACCGCGACGCCGTCGTAACCGGCGGCCGAGACGAAGGAGACGGCCGCCTGGCGGGCAGCGGGTTCGTCGATCCGGACACCGTTGCGTGTGACGACGACCTCATGGGTCGCCGCGCGCGCCGCCTGCGCTGCGATGGCGCGCGCCTCCTGTTCGGCGGCGGCGTGACCCGAGAAGTCGACGCCGAGCCCGACCATGATGATGAGCGCCGGCATGGCGACGGCGGTCCACACCGCAAGTGCCATGCCCCGCTGGTCGGTCACGACACCCCCACGGACTGGAGCTCACCGACGATGACGTCCGCCGAACGGCTCAACGTCAGCGGGATGCTGCCCGTGAACCCCGCCGCCGACCAGCCCACCCGCCAGTCCGACGTCGCGGTGACCGTGTAGCGGCCATCCTCCTCGTAGACGTGACCGCAGTCGGGCGAGGCGATGTTGCGGCCGCCCTGGGTCCGCGCCGCGGTCCATTCGGTGCCGCGCTGGCAGGTGACCGTCGCGCCGTCGCCCATGTCCCAGGTGAGGCCGGTGACCTCGGCGTCGAGGGTGACGGCGATGCCGGAATCGGTCGCCGAGGCGTGGACCGGGCCCCACTGGGTCGACGACGGGGACTCCGCCCACAGCCACGTGTTCCAGCCGACGTAGGCCATGTGCTCCGTCGTGTCCCCACGAGGCTGGATGCCGAGGTCGACCGCCGTGAGCCCGAGCGATGCGAGCACGCGTCGGGCGGCCGCCGCCGCGTCCGCCTGCGTGACCGCAGCCGGCGGGCTCGGCAGCCAGCGAAAGAGCGTCAGACCGGGATCCGGAACCAGAGAACCATTCGGCCTGACACAGGCATAGACGGATCCGTCGGTGTGTCCGCCCCAAGCGACGTGGTCCAACGGTGGCTGCGGATCAGCCTTCCTGCACCACCCTTGAGCAAGGTCACTCCACGTCCCGAACGCGGTCTGACATTGGATCTCACTGTCCCGGAAGGAACAAGTCCGATCGTCAGGCTCACCTCCCTGCGCGCCTTCGTTGGCTTCCGAGGCATCTCCGCCACCCGACTCGGGCACCTCAACCCAAATCAGACAAGTACCCGTGTCGTTGTCGAGCTTCGTGCATACCTGGTCGGCGAACGACGGCGCGGGGCACAAAGCCAGCAGCAGTCCAGCGAGACCGACCGAGACGACCTGCTTCAACATGCTTTGGGCTCGTTCCGAATCATTGCGACGCGCCAGCGTCCGTCGTCACCCAGCTCCAGCGTCGTGGTCTCCGCGTACGTCAGAGACAGCTCCAACTCGATCCGCTCGCCTGTCCGCGCATCAACCAACTCGACCTGGCTCCGATCAAGACAGTAGGTGATGGTCACTTGGCCGGGCGGCCCATCCTCCGGTTGGCCGACAACGATGTCCCTGAACTGGCGTCCCCCAAGGGATCGCCATCCCCTGTCCTTCAGATTCCCGAGTGACTGGACAATGAGTGCAGCCTCTTCCCCCGTCGTGACCCCTTGGGTCTCGGTCCAGTCGGGCTGTGAAGGGTCAGCCGCGAACTTCTCGTAGACCCGCCAGTACTCCATCCAGGCCGCCCGGATCTCCGCCTGCTCCGCCGTCTCCGTCGCGGGCGCGGCCGGGAACGACTCCACTGCGGTCGGGCTCGGCGACGGACTGGGCGTGGGCGTCGGAGTGGCCGACGCGGAACGCGTCGCTGACGCCACCGTCGCCGTGGGCGTGGGGTCCGCGGCAGCGGTGCAGCCGGTCAGCAGCCCGAGCACGAAGACAGGTACGAGCAGGGTGCGCATGCGGGCTCCGATCGGTCGACTCGGAGACATTCAAGCAACCCGGCGGGGTCAGGCCAACGCGCAGGAGTCACCCTGTGGACAACTCCGTCGCCCGTTCTGGCCGAAGGTGAAGGTCAGAGCACGTCGCCCGGGCGGTACGCCGCCGCCTCGGGGTCCGCGGCCACCACATCCGCGATCCGGGCCGCGATCCGCGCCACCTGCGCCTGCGCCGTACCCGCGAGTTCGAGCGGGCTGCCCACGAGGGCGCCCAGTTCGTCGCGGGTGAGTTGGAGGCGGTCGTCGGCCGCGAGCCGGTCGAGGAGGTCGTTGGAGCGGGCGCCCTTCCTGAGGTCGAGCGCCACCGC
>JAUHXZ010000043.1 GCA_030426725.1 Actinomycetes bacterium | reverse complement strand
CTAGCCTCGTGCTTTCATGACGGTGGGTGGGCTGTAGCGGCCTGAGATGGCGAAAGTGCCCCTGACTTGGGATGATGTGTTTTGCGAAGAACAATCATTCATCAAGCGAGGAGCACCTTCGAGGTGAAGAGTACCGGCTCGTATCCCAGGGTTCATGTCGATACCGCCAAGGTGGCTGCGGTGGGCCAGGCCGGCGGGATCCTCCTGACCGAGACCATCCGCGCCGCGGGCCTCGACCGAGCCCTGTCCGAGGCGCTCACCCGGTGGCGGAAACCGTTGGCGGTCCATGACCCGGGCAAGATCATCTGTGATCTCGCCCTGTCGCTGGTGCTCGGGGGTGAAGCATTGAGTGACCTTGCTGTCCTGCGCGCCGAACCGGGCGTCTACGGTCCGGTGGCGTCGGACCCGACCGTGTCCCGACTCATCGCGACCTTGGCCGAGGACGCGGACAAGGCCATCCGAGCGATCGCCGGAGCCAGGCAGCAGGCCCGCGCCACGGTTTGGGGACTGGCCGGGAAGCATGCGCCCGATCATGAGGCGAGCGCTGGGGATCCTGTGGTGATTGATCTCGATGCGTCGCTGATCACGGCGCACTCGGAGAAGCAGCAGGCGGCGCCGACGTTCAAACGAGGGTTCGGGTTCCACCCGTTGATGGCGTTCGCCGACCACGGCCCCGAGGGCACCGGCGAAGCCTTGGTGGTCCATCTGCGGCCCGGGAATGCGGGCTCGAACACCGCGACCGATCACATCACCGTCACCAAGCAGGCCCTGGCGCAGCTCCCCGGGAAGAATCCCCGCCCCGGCCGGAAGGTGTTGGTCCGCGCGGACGGGGCCGGCGGGACGAAGGAGTTCACCGCATGGCTCGCGACTCATCGGGTGTCGTATTCGGTGGGATTCACCCTCCCCATGGACACGCCCGAGTTCTACCGGTTGATACCCGAGTCCGTCTGGGTCCCGGCCCTCAACGCCGATGGCCAGGCGCGGGAGGGAGCGGATCTGGCCGACTTCACCGGCCTCCTGGACCTCGACGGCTGGCCTACGGGGATGCGGGTGATCGTCCGCCGGGAACGGCCCCACCCCGGCGCCCAGCTCCGCTTCGATGACGTCGACGGCTACCGGCTCACCGCGTTCGCCACCAACACCACCCTCGGCACCCTCCAGCAGCTGGAACTCAGGCATCGTCGCCGGGCCCGCTGCGAGGACCGGATCAGGCAGGCCAAGACCACCGGCCTGGCGAACCTGCCCCTCCACGGGTTCGACCAGAACCGGATCTGGTGCCAGATCGTCGCCCTGGCGTCCGAGTTGCAGGCCTGGAGCGGGATGCTGGCCCTGGCCGGTCACGAAGCCCGCCGTTGGGAACCGAAGCGGCTCCGCTACCGGCTGTTCAGCGTCCCCGCCGCCCTCGCCCGCCGAGCCAGACGCACCATCCTGCACCTCACCGACCGGTCCCAGTGGGCCGAACTGATCATCGACAGCATCACCAGGCTCCGCAGCCTCCCGGCCCCAGCGACCTGACCCCGGCCTCGACCGTCCGTCTCGAGCCTGGAAGCCCCCTGGTCTGGAACCCCGCCCACCCGTGAGCGTCACGCGGAGCCTTGTCACACCCAGGTGCAAGAATCAGAACTGCCTCGACGCCACCGGCGCCGACAAGCCCCGAACACGGCTGTCATGAAACATCGAGGCTAGTCGGGGAGCGCTGCCTCAATGGCGGCGGTGATCCGTTCCGAATGCAGCATCGTCCAGGTTCGGGTGAGGTGGTGTCCGTCCCAGTTCGAGGTGATGCCCTCATCAACGACGGGGCACACCTCGGGTCCGCAGTACTCATCGACCATGTCAACGAACACATAGTTCCCTAGTTCTGGAATCGGCAGGTCCGCGTCGAACCGCTGGCTCCTCTGGACGTAGCACTCCTCCACCGGTTTCTCATCGAGGCAGGTCAGCGGGTTGAACCCGAATCGAGGGTTGTCTCGGACGCCGACCACCTTGATTCCGGCTTCGGTGAGCTTGCTGATCTGTTCCGTCTTCCATTGCGGGATCTCCTCGACCTCCCCCGTCACCCGAGTGCCAGTCGTGACAACGAGGTCCGGAGGGTCGGCGAGCAGCATCTGGGTGACGTTGTCTATCCACTCGGGGCAGGACTCGTGCGCATCGATGTCCGAGTTCGCGATGTCACCGAAGGGACATGAACCCTTGGTCATCGATATCAGTCGGAGATTCCTCTGCGTCGCGAACTGGTCCAACGCGTCAATCCACTGCGTGTCATGTGAGCCGCCCACCAGGGCGATGGTGCGCTGCGACGAACCGTCACCCCATTCGCACGCGATCACCTCCGCCTGCCAAGTGCCCTGCTGGCACCCGAGGTCATATGCCTCGACCTGGTCCCTTCGGGCGATCAGCGTCGATGGCACGAAACTACCGGCCTCGGGTTGCTCCCCCGCGAGCGCGGCGTCAACCGCCGCCCACGCCTGAGACTCACGCTGGTCCAAGGCCCATCCCCACGCACGGAGGCTGCCGTAGGACGGAACCATGAGCAGGACCGCCATCAGAATCGAAGCGATCGCCGAGCGCTGCAAAAGCGGCGAGGTCCTGATCGGTCTCTCCACCAGGCGCGTCGTGAGAACGGCCAGGATTCCTGCCACGACGAGAATCGCGAGGCCGTGCAGCACCGGGACAGAGGACCCGAAGCGGGCTGAATAGAAGGCAAGAAGTGGCCAGTGCCACAGATAGAAGGCGAACGACGAGTCGGCGAACCACAGCATCGGCTTTAGCTTCAACACCGCCGGCTCCACCCCGTACCGGGACGAGACGATGATGAGCGCGGCCGCCAAGATGGGAATGAGGGCGATGTATCCGGGGAGTGAGCGAGATGCGTCGAATACGGCGGCGAATGACACCACGACGACGAGGCCCAGCCACCCGAGCGCTGCCAGAATCCATTCGATTGAAGCAGCGGGACGCCACCCTCGCAACCGGTCGAGTCCTAGCGACAACCCCGCCCCAGCCAGGAACTCCCAAAAGCGGCTGCCGAGGTGGAAGTACGCTGCCGACTGGTCGTGGGCAGTGAAGTAGACGGAAAATGCGATCGACAGCCCGAAGATGACCACCACGACCGCCAGCAGGACTCGGCGATGCGATCGGCCCAAGAGGCGGGCGATGGCCGCAGCGCTCAGAGCCAGCACGGGGAAGAGGACGTAGGACTGCACCTGAATGCCCAACGCCCAGAACTGCTGAAAGGGGGAGGAGCTAAGGTCCTGGGCCAGATAGTCACGGCCCTCCGCGATCAGGTACCAGTTCTCAACGAAGAGCATGCTGGCGATCCCATGCCCGATGTTGACGTCCCACAAGCGAGGGGACAGAAACACCATCGACCCTAAGGAAGTCGCGACGATGACGACGGTAGCGGATGGGAATACCCGGCGCGCGGTCCGCAACAAGTAGTGCCCGACTCCGGTCAGACGCTGTCCGAGGCCGGGCTTCGTCACAATCTTCAACATCGATGCGGTAGCGAAGTACCCCGCCACCACGAAGAAGACATCGACGCCACCCGAAACCCGATGGAACCAGATGTGATACACCGCGACCATCACTGCAGCGACGGTGCGGAGCCCCTGCACCCCGTAGAGGTACTGCTTCTCACCTTGATGCGCGTCACGCGGCCTCGCGACCCTTCCGGCCGACTGGGCTGGAGCGACCATGCACACCTCCGTCTGATCTTGAACGCCGTTCGCGGCTCGTCAGGGTAACACGGGTCATTCGCTCGCTTCTCGCGCGTGTCCCGACGCCCAGAGCTGCTGAGCAGCTCAGAGGGCGCGCCACGGAATCGGGCCCCATGTCCGGGGAGGATTGCGCGCTAATCGGCGAGCCGTTCTCCAAGGGCCCGGGCACCGCTCGGGTGGGTCTGGGTCAGGACCGGGCATGATAGATTCGAGACCGCTCCGGCCGCTGCGGTAGCCGGAAGATCACCGTCCTTGGAGAGTTCGTGAGAGTAAAGAAGACGGCGAGGAGCCTCGTCAGTCGGGCTGAGCGGTCCTTGACCCCGATGACGATCGCCATCGAGGGGCTTGTCCTAGTGGGAGGCGTTGTCCTAGCAGTGCAACAGGCCAGGGCGGGATCCGTCCTGACGGGGATCGGGATTCTGGCGCTGACCCTGGCGGGGGCGCTGCTCGGCTGGAAGATCCAACTCCTCAGCATCGCCGTCAACAAGCTGGAACGCGCGACGATGAACGGCGGTCTCGCTTCCCCGGCGGGGACGATGCAGGGCGGTCGAGGTGATGCCACCCAGTCCAAGCTGCGGCATATCGGGACATTTCATCCCGTCAAAGCCGTCGCAGCTCAGTCGGGACGCCACGCGGCGGCAGTCCAGAGAGACCTCGATGCGCCATTCAGATTGGTCGCGGCCACCCAGCGTGCGAGTGAGCCCGGTCGGGTTGGCCGAACCATCATAGCACTGGCCTCCCACGACGTGGAGTCGCTCCTGGCGTCCCACGGTGTCGTCCATCGCCTCCACCCCAGCATGTCTGCGGGGGAAATCGCCAAGCTGGATCCCCAATTGCTCGTCATCGAGGAAGACGCGCTGGACTCGGGCCCCTGGAAGGGAGTGCTCGCCCCGCAGGGCAGTCAACTCCTTGTGGAACTTCGAGCCGCGATCGACGACATCACCGCGCGGGGGGGCGTCGTGTACACACTCCCCTCCCGCGGAGTGCCGGGGCTTGCCGTCAAGGCGATCCGATCACGCAGCTCGGTCATCGACGATCTTCTAGGCGAGAAGGCATCCGTGAACGACATGCCGGACTCCCTGCTCCGCGACCTGGGTCGCTACCGCCATGACTCGGGGCTGGCCCAGTGAGCGCCCGCCGGACGATCGTTCTCTACGGAGACGTCAACCTGAACATCATGGATGGTTCGGCCATCTGGCTGGTCTCACTGGCCGAGACGCTGTCGCTCACGGACTCCGAGATCCACCTGGTCCTCAAGGCGCACGTCGAGACCGACCGGCTCCTGACACGGCTGCACGACAACCCTCGCGTCACGATCCACCAGGCACGACCCAAACGGGGCCTGTCCGAGATGGGCCTCACCCAGGCCATCTCAGAAGTCGAAGAGGTCGTCGGGAACACGGGGGCCGACATCGTCATCATGCGGGGTCGTCGACTCTGCCTTGAGGCAGCACAGTCAGCCGTGCTCTCACCGGTCTTGTGGAGCTACGTGACCGACTACACGTTCCCAGCCACCGAGGTGTCGGCCACTCAGTTGGCGCAGCTCAGCAAGATCGCCGCGGGGTCGCGACGTGTGTTCATGCAGACCGAGGACAGCCGGAGCTACTTCGAATCGCTGGTACCGGAGGCCAGCGGCAAGACCCTGCTCATGACGCCGACCATCCCTGACGACTTCTTTGCTAGCGGTGACCGGGTCCCCGGCACCCGTCTTCTTCGCATGGTCTATGCCGGTAAGTTCCACCCCGCCTGGCACACGCTCGAAATGCTCGAGTTGCCGGCTAGGCTGGCCGAGGCCGGCGTCGCATCGACTCTGACCGTGATCGGCGACAAGGTCATGGAGCGGGGGACCAGCGGTTGGGGCGAGGCGATGCGGCAAGGACTCTCCACACCCCCTGTGGACGTCTCGTGGCTGGGGGGGCTCCCTCGCGAACAGGCTGTGCAGGCCATCGCGGCGTCAGACATCGGCATCAGCTGGCGCGACTCCAGCCTCGATTCCAGCCTGGAGATCTCCACCAAGATGCTGGAGTACTGTGCGACGGGCACGCCCCCTGTCCTCAACCGTTCGCGCGCACACGAGCAGCTGCTGGGCGCCGACTACCCACTCTTCCTCGACGATGACAGGCCCGAGACGGTCGTGGATGTCCTCGTCAGGGCCGCCGGCCGACTCAGTGAGATCCGTGAGGCCGCCCGGGCGGCCGCGCGCCCCTACTCTGTGAGCGCGTCGGCTGAACGCCTGGAAGGCTACTTTCGCCGGGCGGAGGCTGACTACACCACCTTTCCCCCCAAGAACGAGCGCCTGCGGGTCCTGGTAGCCAGCCACGACCTGAAGTTCGCCGGTGAACTCATCGACCTCCTGCGTTCACGCCCGGACATCGAGCTGCGTATCGACAACTGGGAGGCGCTGGCGAAGCACGACGAAGAGGCATCGCAGAAACTCCTCGACTGGGCTCAGCTCGTGATCTGCGAGTGGGCGGGGCCAAACGCTGTCTGGTACTCCCAGCGCGTGCGTGACGATCAGCGGCTGATTGTCAGGCTCCACATGTTCGAACTCAAGGCCCCCTGGATTCACGACATCGTGATCGACAACGTCGATGCCGTGGTCACTGTCTCGGATTACTACCACGACCTGGTGCTCTACGAACTGCCCTGGGCACCGGAGAAGGTGCACTCAATTCCAAACGGAATCGACGTCGTCGACTTGGCGCGCCCCAAAGCCCCCAGCGCACGCCACACGCTAGCCCTCGTCGGCATGGTGCCTTTCCGGAAGCGCCCCGATCGGGCCCTCGACCTTCTGGAGGAGCTCCTGACGAGGGACCCGCGATTTCGGTTGGCCTTCCGGGGGCGAAAGCCGTGGGAGTACCCCTGGGTCTGGCGCAAGCCTGAGGAGCAGGAGCCCTACATCCGGTTCTTCGAGCGGATTGGCAACTCACCCGTCCTCCTGGAGCGGGTAACGTTCTCGCCGTTCGGCCCAGACATGGGCAGTTGGCTACGGGACATCGGCTGGGTCCTTTCGCCCTCCGACGATGAGAGCTTCCACCTCGCCCCAGCCGAGGGGATGGCGTCAGGGTCACTGGCGACCTTCTGGCCAAGGGATGGCGTCGATAGGATCTTCGGGACGCACTTCATCTTCGACTCGCTGACCGAAATGGCGGACTTCATCGTGTCCACAACGAACGACGAGTCGGCTTGGGTCCGAGAGGAATCGGTTGCCCGCCAGATCTCGGCACAGTTCGATTCGGCCGTCGTCAATCGCAGTTGGCTGAGGCTGATCCTCGGGTGACCACATGACCGAAGGTCATGCAGCCCCCTCCGCATCGTTCCGATCCAAGGGGAACCACAGGTCGAGTTCCGCGGCGGTGCCGAGGTCGGCGAACGTCCCGGTGACCGCGTCGGCGGCGTCCTGCACCTCGAGCGGTGCGTCGCCCATCGCGACGCCACGACCGGCCCACTCGAGCATCTCGATGTCGTTGCGTCCGTCGCCGATGGCCAGGACGTCGGCGGGGTCGATACCCAGTTCGCGGCACACGATGCCGAGGCCGTGTGCCTTGTCGACACCCATGGGAGCGATGTCCAGCCACGCGGACCAGCCGACGAAGTAGGCGACCTCGTGCAGGCCCAGCTGCGAGACCATGTCGATGAACGTCTCCTCCGAGCTGTGCGGGTCGCGCACGATCACGCGCGATACCTCACGGGAGGCCAGTTCGTCGATCGACTCGATGTGGATGTCGCCCTGAAGCTCCCCGTCGGGGAACGGGCGGTTCACCCGCCAGTGCAGGCCGTCCTGCACCGCGATGCAGGCGCTGGGCGCCAACTCGGCGGCCCGTCGCACCGACTCGGCCGGGTCGAACCGCGACTCGTAGCGGATCTCGAAGGGCGGGTGCGTCACCACCATGGCGCCGTTGGACGCCACCGCCCATCCGCCCGGCAGGTCGAGCTCCTCGAAGATCGGCTGCGTCGACAGCCACGAGCGCCCCGTCGACAGCACCACCGGCACACCCGCGTCGACGACGCGGCGCACGGCGGTGTGGACCTCCCGCGGCATGCCGCCGGACGGATCGACGAGCGTGCCGTCGATGTCTAGCGCCACGAGCTGTGGCTTGAACGTCATGGAAGAACCTCTCCAGGTGCGTCGTCGCATGCCGCGAACCTGACACACCTACGTGAACACGAGGTGGCCGCGAGCCGAACGACGGGTGTCCTCATGCGGACGGCGCCAGCACCTCTCGCCCCCCGAGGAACGGCCGCAGCGCGGCCGGGACCCGGACGGAGCCGTCGGCCTGCTGGTGGTTCTCCAGCAGCATGATGATGATACGCGTCATGGCGCACAGCGTCCCGTTGAGAGTGGCGACGGAGCGAACACCGTCCTCGAAGCGGCCGCGGATGCCCAGGCGGCGGGCCTGGAACTCGGTGCAGTTCGATGTCGAGGTCACTTCGCGGTAGCGCTGCTGCGTGGGCAGCCAGGCGTAGCAGTCGAACTTGCGGGCGGCCGACAGGCCGAGGTCGCCGGCCGCGACATCGAGCACCTGGAAAGGAATCTCGAGCGCCGTGAGGAACTCCTTCTCGTAGCCGAGGAGCTTGTCGTGCCAGGCCTCCGCGTCCGCGGGGTCGCAGTGGACGAACATCTCCACCTTGTCGAACCAGTGCACCCGGAAGATGCCGCGGGTGTCCTTGCCGTAGGAGCCGGCCTCCCGGCGGAAGCACGGCGAATAGGCGACGTACTGGCGCGGGAGGGTGGCGCCGTCGAGGATCTCGTCGGAGTGGAACGCGGCCAGCGCGACCTCGGAGGTGCCGACGAGGTAGAGGTCGTCCGCGGGCAGGTGGTAGACGTCCTGCGCGGCCTGGCCGAGGAACCCGGTGCCCTCCATGGCCGACGGCTTGACGAGCGCCGGCGGGATCATGGCGGTGAAGCCCCACTCGGTCGCCTTGCTCATGGCCAGGTTGAGCAGCGCGATCTCCAGCTGCGCCCCGACGCCGGTGAGGACGTAGAACCGCGACCCGGAGATCTTCGTGCCGCGCTCCATGTCGATGGCGCCTAGCGCCTCGCCTATCTCCAGGTGGTCCTTCGGTGCGAAGCCCTCGGCGGGGAAGTCGCGGGGGGCGCCGACGGTCTCGAGGACGACGCCCTCGTCCTCGCCGCCCTCGGGGACGCCGTCGATGACGAGGTTGCCGACCTGCTTCATCAGTTCACTGAACCGCGCCTCGGCCTCGGCCGTGTCCGCCTGGGCGGTCTTGACGTCGGCGGCAAGCTGCTTGGTGCGGGCCAGCAGCGCGTCGCGCTCCTCCCCCTTGGCCTTCGCGACGTCGCGGCCGAGGGTCTTCTGCTCCGAGCGGAGCGTCTCCGCGGCGACGATGGAGGCGCGGCGGGCCCCGTCGGCGGCGATGAGCTCGTCGACCAGCTCGACCGAGTCGCCGCGGGCTGCCTGGGAGCGTCGGACGCGGTCGGGGTCGGTGCGGAGCCACTTCGGATCGATCATGGACCTACCATACCGACGCGGCGCCGTCGGCTCCGCACAGGAGAGGGCCAACACCGCGACCGGCGGGCGCCCCGGCACGTCGTTTCGCCGCGCTCGCACCGCGTGTAACAATCCCGTGGGTGACGACGACCCATCCCCGCGAGCGCCGCAAGACGCACAGCACCAGCGCGGGTCACGGCCTGCGCAAGGACATCGAGGGCCTTCGGGCGGTGGCCGTCGGGACGGTCCTGCTCTACCACGCCGGCCTGGTGAACCTGTTCGAGATCGGGGACCGGTCGGTCGGTTTCGACGGCGGGTACGCGGGCGTCGACGTGTTCTTCGTCATCTCCGGATTCCTCATCACGTCGCTGCTGCTGCGCGAGGTGGACCGGACGGGCACCGTGTCGATCGCTAACTTCTACGCACGCCGGGCGAGGCGGCTGCTGCCCGCGGCGAGCATCGTCCTGGTCTTCACGGCGCTCGCCGGCTGGGCCGTCCTGCCGGTCACCCAGCTGGAGAACCTGTCGAAGGACGTGGGCGCGGCGACCGTCTACATCGTCAACTGGAGCCTCGCGGCCCGGAGCGTGGACTACCTGGCCGAGGACGCCGCGGTGTCACCGGTGCAGCACTACTGGTCGCTGTCGGTCGAGGAGCAGTTCTACGTCGTCTGGCCGCTGCTCATGCTGCTGTTCCTCATGCTCGCGGCCCGGGCGGGCTGGCGTCACAAGCGCGTGCTGGGCGTGGTGCTTCTGGCGATCTTCGGCGTCTCCCTGACCTACTCCATCCTGCACACCGCCGCGGACCCGGCGACCGCCTACTTCTACACGACCACGCGGGCCTGGGAGCTCGCCATCGGCGCACTGGTCGCGTTCGCCGCGGTGAGAGCCGCGAAGCTGCCCGCGGTCGCTTCCCAGGTGATGTCGATTGCCGGCCTGCTCATGATTGCCTGGGCCACGGTCGCCTTCGATCACACCACGCCGTGGCCGGGCTCGGCCGCCCTGGTGCCCACCGTCGGCACCGCCTTGGTCATCGTCGCCGGCTGCGCGCCGCACGACACCGCCGCCAAAAAGCTCCTCGGCCTCCGCCCGATGGTCTGGATCGGCGGCCTCTCCTACTCGATCTATCTGTGGCACTGGCCGCTCATCGTCATGGCCCAGACCGTCTGGCCGGAGATCCGCATCCGGCACCTCCTCGTCGTGGCCGCGGCGTCCGTGCTGCTGGCGTGGATCACCAAGCGGACGGTGGAGGACCCGATCCGGTTCAACAAGGTGCTGTCCGCGACGCCGTGGCGGGCCATCCTGGCCGGCCTCACCATGATGGCCATCTCGCTGGCCGCGGCGGCCCTCGTGTGGCGCGCCGTGCCGCAGCTCGACGGAGTCCTGCCGACCTTCCAGCCGACCGCCAGTCCCTCGGGCGGGGCCACCGCCTCGGGCGGCCCGGCCGAGGACGCCAGCGGAAGCGTAGGTGCCACCACGCTTGTCGCGGTCGACGACCCCACGGGCCGTTGGGTCGTGCGCGACGATCCCGAGACCGTCTACAGTCTCGCCGACCCCGTCTATCCGCCGTCGGCGCTGGCCACCGGCGACATCCCCGGCTACTACGACGACGACTGCCAGGTGCCCGAGGGTGACCCGGAGGTCAACACCGACTGCACCTACGGCGACACCGGCTCCGACCGGGTGATCGCCGTCGTCGGCGACAGCAAGGCGGGCCAGTGGATGTCGGCGATCGAGGCGATCGCTGAGCGGGAGGGCATGCGCGTCGATCTCTACCTCAAGTCGGCCTGCCCCTTCAGCTACGTCTACTCGCCCGAGCCGCAGTGCGAGACGTTCGTACACAGCGCCGTTGAGGAGATGGGCAAAGCGGGCAACACACCGGAGTTGGTCATCACGTCGACGAGTTCGGCCCGTCACGACGACGTCGCGGCGGGGATGTCGGACGCCCTGGGCGACCTGTCCGCGCTCGGTGCCGACGTGGTAATCCTCGACGACACCCCATACCCAGGTACCGCCCCCGTCTACGAATGCATGGCCGAGAACCCGGAGGACTTCACCCCGTGCCTCTTCCCGGAAAGGGTGCCACCGGCCAGCGCCAATCTCGAGGCCATCGCCGATCGCGGTGGCTACTTCTTCGTGTCCCTGCTGCCGTGGGTGTGCCCCCCGGACGATGACGGGCGCTGCCCGGTGGCCGTGGGCGGGATCGGCATCTGGCGCCAGGGCAGCCACATCACCGACGCGTACGCCCGGACCGTCACGCCCATCCTCCACCGTGAGCTCAGCGGGTTGGGGGTCACCGGCACCCCCGTAGCTGACATATCTGTGGACGACATCGCCCACGAGTGATGTTCGGAGGACATGTCCCGCCATGCACGGCTCTAGGACTGCCGCGTCGACCTAGGCCCCATCCTCACCTCAGGGCCCCTTGATCAGCCAGCCCCGCCCGCGCGGTCGCGCGCCTGGGCGTAGACCGCTTGGTAGCGCGCTGCCACACTACGCCAGGTGCGTTCGCACAGGGCCCAGGCCCGGCCCCGTGCGCCGGTCTCCGCAAGGGCACCCGGGTCGCGCAGCAGGCCGTCCAGCCGATCGGTCCAGGCGTCGGGGTCGTCCGCCGGGGCCGACCAGGCCGCGCCGGACTCGTCGACAAGCTCCGCCAGGGGGGGGAGGTCGCTGACCAGGACGGGCACCGCCATCGCCAACGCCTCGAGGGGCTTCAGCGGCGGTACGAGCGCGGTGACCGGGGTGAGGGAGCGGGGCACGCAGAACAGGTCCATCGCCGCGATGTAGCCGCGGACCGAATCGCTCGGCACCCACCCGGGGAACCGGGCCCGGACGCCCAGCTCCGCCGCCAGCCGTTCCAGACCCTCCCGGGCGGGTCCGTCGCCGACGATGAGCAGCAGAAGGTCCGGGTGGGCCAGCCCGGCCGCGGCCCGCACCAGCGTCTCCAGGCCCTCGTACGGGTTGAGGGTGCCGGTCATCCCGACGATCGTGGCGCCCTCCGGCAGGCCGAGCGCCCGGCGGGCCTGCCCGCGGGGCGGGGGTTCCGCGAGGTAGCGGTCGGACACGGCGTTGGGCACGAGGTGGACCCTGTCGGCGTCGATGCCGCGGGACACGATGTCGTCGCGCATGCTGCGCGACAAGGTCACGATCGCGTCGGCGTGCCTCATGCAGGCGGTCTCCGCCTGCCTGGTCAGGACGTAGCGCTCGCTGTCGGCGGACCCGCCGCGCGAACGCCAGGTCTCCTCGAGGAACCCCCGGGCCTCGTAGACGACCGGCAGCCCCAGCGTCGCGGCCGCCGCGAGTGCGACCTGGGCGTTGTCGTGCTTGGAGTGTGCATGCAGGATGTCGGGCCGGTCATCCGACAGCTCCGCGACGAGGAGGTCCGCTGCGAGCCGCAGCCGGTCGTCGGCGGCGAGCGGCAGGGGCCCCGACGGGATGAGCCGCCGGTAGGACACGCCGGCCACTTCGTCGCGCGGCGACGCCAGGGCCCGCCCCATGTCGACGGGGAAGCCAATCC
Organism: Actinomycetes bacterium; assembly: GCA_030426725.1. GTDB lineage: Bacteria > Actinomycetota > Actinomycetes > Propionibacteriales > Propionibacteriaceae > Arachnia. The sequence continues at coordinate 8,975 of JAUHXZ010000043.1, read as the reverse complement.
GGGTGAACACGTCGACCGAGAGTCCCCGTTGCACCTGCGCCTCGGCGATTCCCTGGGTGCGGAGCGTGTAGCCGGTCCGAGCGACGGGCAGCGACGTCGTCACCACGTGCGCGACGCGACGGATCTCCCCGGTGCCGCAGGCACGCGTCCGCGGGGAGAACCGCGGCTCGAGGACGCCCAGCTCCCCGGCGATCCAGGCCCGCAGCGAGGATGTGTCCCCGGCGGCGTCAAGCCGGTCCAGCGCGCGGGTGTACTCGCCCTCCTCCTGGAGAAGTCTCGCCTCGGTGCGGGGCGCGAGGGGCCGCTCGCCCGACACGTCCCGCGCGATCCCGGCGCGGTGCAGGGCGACCAGCGCATCGACGACCCGGTCGAGCCGGCCCCCTCGGGCGGCGGCCTCCAGTGTCGCGACGGACTCGGCATGGCGGCCCCGTGAGGCGGCCACGAGGGCGGAGGCGACGGGGAACGCGCGTAGCACCGGGGCGACCGCGTCACGGAGGCTGCCCGGCACGAGACGCACGGCGGCAGCGCCCAGTGCAACGGAACCCTGGGCCTGGGAGCGGTCCCACACGGACGAGGCGACCGGAGCGTTGCGGAGCACGCGTCGGGCCCGCGACCCGAACGTGCGCACCGCGCGGGGGACCTTGAAGCGCGGTCCGGAGGCGGGAGCCGATGTCATCGCCATCATCATGGCACACGTGCCTCAGGCTCACCGCCGCGTCAGGACCATCAGAAATGGCGAACGCGCCCCAAGCACCAGGGTCACCCCAGATGCGTTTGGGCCGGCGGAGACGCACGCCACCGTGTGACGCCCCACGGCTCCCGGGAAGCCGGGGGCTACGTGCTAAAGTCGATCAGCATTCTTGAATCGCTCCGGAGGAGATCACTCGATGTTTTCGTCTGTTGGCGTGGTGGGCCTGGGGTACATCGGGCTCCCGACCGCTGCCATTCTCGCCGCGCAAGGCCTTGACGTCACCGGCGTCGACGTCAAGCAGAGCTCCGTCGACGCCATCAACGCCGGCCAGGTCCCGTTCGTCGAGCCCGACCTTGAGGCGTATGTCGTGCGCGCCGTGAACGAGGGCAAGCTCCGGGCACAGCTGGAGCCCGCGCCGGCCGACGCGTTCATCGTCGCGGTGCCCACCCCGTTCCTCGCCGACAAGAGCGCGGACCTGTCCTACGTCGAGAGCGCGGCTCGCGCGATCGCGCCCCACCTCAAGGGCGGGGAACTGCTGGTCCTCGAGTCGACGTCGCCGCCCGGGGCCACCGAGCGCATGGCCGAGGTGATCATGGAGTCCCGCCCCGACCTGTCGATGGACGACCTGGACTTCGCCCACTGCCCCGAGCGGGTGCTGCCCGGCCGCGTCATGGTCGAACTCGTCGAAAACGACCGCATCGTCGGCGGCCTCACCACGCGCGCCGCAGAGCGGGCCGCAGCCCTCTACCGCACCTTCTGCCGCGGAGAGATCCTGCTGACCAACGCGAAGACCGCCGAAATGGCCAAGCTCGTCGAGAACAGCTTCCGCGACGTCAACATCGCATTCGCCAACGAGCTGTCGATGATCTCCGACAAGCTCGGCATCGACGTGTGGGAGCTCATCGAGCTCGCCAACCACCATCCCCGCGTCAACATCCTGCAGCCCGGCCCCGGCGTCGGCGGCCACTGCATCGCGGTCGATCCCTGGTTCATCGTCAGCGCCGTGCCCGACGAGGCGAAGGTGATCCGGCAGGCCCGCGAGATCAACGACGCCAAGCCCGGCTGGGTCATCGACCAGGTGACCGCCGCCTGCGAGGGCATCGAGGAGCCGACGATCGCCGCTCTCGGGCTGGCGTTCAAGGCCAACATCGACGACCTGCGTGAGTCCCCGGCGCTGGCGATCACCGCCGACCTGGCGGCCAGGCTGCCGCGCGCCTCGGTGCTCGCGGTCGAGCCGCACATCGAGGAACTCCCCGCCAAGCTCGCGGGCCTCACCAACGTGACCCTCACCCCCGTCGAGGAGGCCGTCGCCAAGGCCGACGTGATCGTCGTGCTCGTCGACCACAACGCCTTCCGCTCCATCGAGCCGGAGACCTTCGAGGGCAAGCGGCTCGTCGACACCCGCGGCATGTTCCGCCACTGACCTACTCGTCAATCGCATTCGGGCCCGGGAGCATCGCTCCCGGGCCCGAATGCTTCAGTCATCCTCAGGTGCGGCGCGTCGGCGCTTCGTCTCGCCACGCTGCCGCTTCGACGCGAGGCGCCGCTCCACCGAGCCACGCGTCGGGCGGGTCCGGCGACGAGGAGGGGCCGGCGGCGCGACCCCCTCGCGGATCATGGCGGCGAGTCGCTCCCGCGCCGTGGCGCGGTTGCGCCGCTGGGAGCGCGACTCCGCAGACACGACGGTGACCACCGTGCCAGCCAGCCTCGGCCCCAGGCGACGCAGTAGCCGGGCGCGCTGCACCTCGTCCAAGGCGGTCGACGCCCCGATGTCGAAGGACAGCTGGACACGAGAGTCCGACGTGTTGACGCCCTGGCCGCCCGGTCCCGACGCGTGGGAGTACCGTTCCGCCAGCTCGCCGGCCGGGATGACCAGCCCGTTGGGCATCCCCGGGCCGGCCGGAATCGTCAACTCGCTCACCCGTCGACAGTAGGGCTTCCCGCCCGGCACCCCACTCATGCCACCCTGGCCCGCACCGGATCGCAGGCCTACCCTTGAGGTAGGCGCACCGCCCCACCCAGAACGGGCGCGCAGCATGGCACCAGCTCGAGATCATCCCCAGCCCCGCGAAGCCGATGGTTCCGGCACCGGCCGGACACCACCCGACCTGGGCGAGCGACCGCCCACATCCGACGGGGACGAGCCGGTCGAGCTGCCGACTCGTGCGCACCCCGCGCAGCCGCCCCCCGCGACGACCGGGCGGCCGCGGGTGCTCGATCTGGATGGCCTCGATCCTTGTCCTCCTGGCGGGCCGGGATGGGACTCGGTATCGGCTATCTGATGTTCGGCAGCCCCTTCACCAGCAGCGAGGCCTGGGAGGCCGACTCCGTGAGCGCCGCCGTCATGAAGGCGTGGCGGACCGGCGACGAGGCCGACGTCAACGCGATCTACGCGCCCGACGTCCTCTACACGGAGGACGGCAGGCTCGTCGCCGCCGGCCGGGAGGAGATCAGCACTGCGATCTCGCGCGCCCTCCTCTTCAACCACACGTTCCAGCAGGTCGGCCCGGTGGCAGCCCTCACCGCCTGGGACGGCGACCTGTACGTCGTGTCGCTGGTCGAGACCACCTACAACCCGGTCCCCAGGGGCGAGCCGTTGATGGTCTACTACCGGGTTGAGGACGGCCTGGTCACCCGGCACGTGGTGGTGGCGCCCTACGGCTGAGCCGCGGCAGGCGTCGCGGATGGGCGGGGGGGTCCTGGGCGCGTGGTGGATCCGTCTGGGATCCTCGCCGATCTGGCCTGAGGGCCCTGCTGTCCCTTCAGGCGCCGAAGTCCGCGAGGGCGTCGATGAGGGTCTGACGGGCGGCGCTCGTCATCACCGAAGCGTCGCCCTGGAAGAGTCCGAACGCGGCCTTCCGGAAAGTGTTGATGCGCGACGGGGGCGCGACCTTCAGCCCGAAGGACGCGGCGAGGTCCTTGACCCTGATACGGCCCCTGAGCAGGTGATTGGCGTCGTAGAGAAGGTAGGCGATGGCGCAGGCAGTCGACGCCGGGGACGCCTTCCGGCGCCAGGCGGCGGGGTCCCCGAGCGCGATCCGGTGCACGAGCCGGCGGGCCGCGGTTCGCAGTTCGTCGGTCTCGGGCAGGGCACGTGCCGTGATGTCGGCGTCGACCGCCGCGGCCGCCGCCCTGACGTCGTCGACGATGTCGGCAGGCACCTCGTCGAGGGACAGGTCCTCGTTAGGCAGGGGCTCCGCGTTGAGCTGCACGAGCGCCTCCCAGCCCCCTAGCATGCCGGCGATGGCCCCCATGATGGCGCCCTCGACATCGGCCTCCTCAAGGGGTTCCAGGTCGTCGTCCTGCGGGAAGTCGTCGAACAGATCCACCTCTTCCATGGGGAGCCCCGCCGCGATCCGGGCCATCTCGGCGGCGATGCCGCGCCGCGGGGCGTCGATGGCGGCCAGGAACGCCGGCTCCCAGGTGTCGATGGCGGCCAGATTGACGGCGACCAGTTCGGCGGGCAACCCCTTCTCCTGGCCGCACCAGGACACGAATGCCCGCAGAATCCTGGGCAGCCTGCGTTCGTCTGCCGCGCCCTGCATCACCTTGCGATGCCACCAGTCGGTGAGCAGGACCTCGATCTTCACGGGGCTCCAGCGCAGCGGGTCGCCGTCGCTGTATCCCGCGTACCAGATCAGGCTGCCGACCGTCCGGCCGGCGGTCTTCACCAGACCCTTCGCCTGCGGGGACGCGACGAAGCGGTCGACGATCTCGTCGGTCGCGGCCTCGTCGAGGTCGTACTCGGGGAAGCCCTGGCCACCCTCCGGGAGCATGCGGAGGATCCACTCCAGGAGCGGGCGGGCCTGCGGCCACGAGTCGGTCTCGTGCGGCGGATACATCATGTCGCCGCGGGCGATGGCCTCGGTCACCTGAGCCCGCGCGTCGGCGGGGGCGATCGGCTCGAACACAATCCCGGCGGTGTCGTCGGGGTGCTCGGCCATGATCGCCTCGACCACCGAGACCCGGTCGGGGAGGGTGAGGACGTCCTTCAGCGCGAGAGCCCAGTTCGCGTCCGTGAGGACGCCGAGGATGAGCGCGGTGCCGTCGGGCCACCCGAGCTCGAACCAGTACTGGTCGCCGTCCTTGAACGGCTCGGTCTGCCGGACCACCCGGTCGAGGGCGACCTCGTCCAGCGCCGCCAGCCAGGCGGGAAGGCGATGAGTGCGCGACGCGAGCTCGCGGTCGATGCGCATGCGAAGCAGCTGGTCGTCGGCGAACGCGCGGATGACGGTGAGCAGGGCGGTCGTCTCGCGGGCGGGCGTGTCGATCAGGGACTGCACGAAGTCCACCGGGGAGACCCGGTCGGAATCGTCGGGCGCGGCTGTGAGCGCCGACCACAGGCCCGAGGTGTTCGCGAGGAAGGCGATGGGGTGCGGCTCGTCGAGGCCGGTGGCCAACCCGACGATGGCCTCCTCGTAGGTCTCCGCCGTGCGGTGGGTCGCCTGGCGGGCCTTGCGGTGGGCGCGGCGGCGCTTCTTCTCTTGGCGGCGGTCCATCCCACGAGCCTATGCGATTGCCTATGCGATTGCGCGCCGCCCTAGGGTGGGCGGGTGAGGAGTCAGACGCGACAGCCCGTCCCGGCGGAGATCTGGGTGCTGGTGGCCGCGGCCATGCTCATCGCGCTCGGCTACGGCATCGTCGCCCCGATCCTCCCCCAGTTCGCCCGCTCGTTCGACGTCGGCTTCCTGGCGGCGTCGTCGATCGTGTCCGTGTTCGCGTTCGTCCGGCTCGTCTTCGCCCCCGTCGGTGGGGCCCTGGTCAACCGGGTGGGCGAGCGCCGCGTCTACCTCGCCGGCTTGCTCATCGTCGCGGGGTCCAGCGCGCTCAGCGGCCTGGCCCCGGGCTTCTGGTGGCTCATCCTGTTCCGGGGTCTGGGCGGGATCGGATCGGTGATGTTCACCGTCTCCGCGATGGCCCTGCTGGTGCGCCTGTCACCCCCGGCCCAGCGCGGCCACACGTCGTCGCTGTACGGCACGGCGTTCCTGCTCGGCAACATCCTCGGCCCGATCCTCGGCTCCGCGTTGGCGGGCCTGGGTCTCCGGCTTCCCTTCTTCATCTACGCGGCGGCGGTGTTCCTCGCCGCGGCGGTGGTCACGGTCTTCCTCCGCGGCAAGGCGGGCGGCCGCCCCACCGGCAACGACGACCGCGAGCGCATGTCTCTGCGTGAGGCCCTCGGGCTGCCGTACTACCGCGCGCTGCTGGTCACCGGGTTCGCGTTCGGCTGGTCGAACTTCGGCGTGCGGATCGCGCTACTGCCGCTCATGGCGGGGGCGATCCCCACCATCGGAGCGCCCGCCGCAGGCATCGCGCTGACTCTGTTCGCCCTCAGCAACGCCGTCACACAGCAGGGAACCGGACGGCTCATCGACCGCATGGGGCGCCGGCCGTTCCTCGTCGTCGGCCTGGGGATCTCGGCGCTCGCCACCGTCGCGTTCGGCCTCGTCGACACCGTGTGGCCCTTCCTCCTCCTGTCCGCCGTGGCCGGCGCGGGCGCAGCCTTCATCGCCCCCGCGTCGCAGGCCCTGCTCGCCGACATCATCGGAGCCAACCGCAACGGCGGACAGGCGCTGTCGACCTACTCCATGTCGCTCGACCTCGGCTCGATCTCCGGCACCCTCCTCGCCGGTGCCATCGCCGACGCGATCGGGTTCGGCTGGGCCTGGGGCGTCACCGGGATCGTGCTGGCGCTCGCGATCGTCCCGTGGCTCCTGGTCAAGCGGATATCCGTGCGACACTGACCGCGCCCGCGCCGGCCCGGTGGAAGAATCGCAGCATGGGGCGCTCCCGCGTGACGGTCTGGGCGACGCTGGGATTCGGCGCCGCGTTCCTGGCATGGACGCTGCTGCTGCCCACCCGGCTCGACGCGCTGTGGCCCTGGCCGCCCGTCCCTGAGAGTTCGATGGCGGGGAGGGCCGCCGCGACTGTCGCGCTCGTGCTCTCCCCCGCCGTCGTGTACCCGGCGCTGCTGATCGTGGCCTGGTGGGCGTCGCGGCGCCGCTTCACCGCGCTGGCCCGCGCCGCGGTCCTCGCCGTCGCGCTGGGGGCGCTGGGCGCGACGGGGCTCAAGTTCGTCGTCGGGCGGGCCAGGCCGGAGAGCCCGTGGCACTACCTGGTGGGTGAGGACTCGCTCAGCTACCCGTCGGCGCACGTCGTGTCGATCACTGTCGCGGCGCTGATGGCCGGGGTGCTGGTCACCGCGATGCGTCGGCCGTGGCGCGTGCTGGCCGTCACCCACGCCGCGGGGGCGCTGTTGATCAGCGTCGTGGCCGTGGACCGACTCGTGCTGGGCGCGCACTACGTCACCGACGTCGTGGGAGGCTTCCTGTTCGGCGGGCTGGTGACGTTCGGGGCGTGCTGGATCGCGGACGTCCATACATTGCCACCGGCGCTGGCCTCGGGCGATCCGCGGCGCCTGGCGGTGATCTACCATCCGCTCAAGGTCCGCGACCTCTCGGTCCTGCACGGCCTCATCGGGCGCGAGGCCGCCGCGCGGGGCTGGGAGCCGCCGATCTGGCTGGCCACCTCGGAGCACGACCCCGGCGGCGGGATGGCGCGTGCGGCGGTGGAGTCGTCGGCCGACCTGGTGCTCGTCGTCGGCGGGGACGGCACGGTGCGGGAGGTGTGCGCCGCGCTGGACGGGACGGGCACGCACGTCGGGATCGTGCCGTCGGGCACGGCGAACCTGCTGGCCCGCAACCTCGGGGTGCCGCTCGACGCCGGACACGCCCTCGATGCCGCCCTCGACGGCGTTCCGACGCCGATGGACCTCATGCGGTATGAGGACCTCGACGGCGGGGGCGGGGGAGTCGCGGCGGTGATGATCGGCCTCGGGGCCGACGCGGCAGTGCTGAGCGACACCAACGAGGCACTCAAGCGGGCCATCGGACCCGCGGCCTACGTGTGGGCCGGGCTCGGGCACATCCGGGCGCGGCCAGTGGAGGCGCGGGTGGTCGTCGACGGCGGGGAGCCGATCGCGCGCGACGCGTCGCTGGTCGAGGTGGGCAACGTCGGGGACCTGTACCCCGGGGTGTCGCTGATGCCGGCCGCCAGCGCCCACGACGGGACGCTGGAGGTGCTGGTGGCGTCGCCGCAGTCCTCGACCGACGTCGCGCGGATGATCGGCGGGGTGCTGCGCCGGGCGTCGGAGGAGCCGCTGATCGACCGCACTTCCGGGAGGCTCGTCGAGGTGGAGTTCGCGCGGCCGGTGCTGTGCCAGGTCGACGGCGATGTCGTCGGGGAGGTGAGGAGGATCCTCCTCGAGGTGGTCCCCGACGCGGTGCGGGTGGTGCTGCCGCCAGGCACCCCGGGGTCCTCCCGCCCCTGACGACATCGGGATGAGCCTGATCCAGGTCTCGTTGACGTTTTGCACGTTCCACCCATGATTCGGGGCGTCGACCCTCGGCTCGGGCTCGTGCCGTGGCGACGAGCCGCGTGTCAGGCTCGTGCCCTCACCGTCGCCGCCGCGGTGCGGAGGGCCCGGCAGGCAGGGAGGGAGGGAGGGTCAGCCGAGGGAGTGGACCCAGGTCGCGGCCGCGTCGAACTCCTCGTCGCTGAAGCCGTGCCCGACCGACGGCCGGGTCTTGTCCGCTCGCGGGTAGGACCCGAGGAAGTGCACCGTCGGGCAGATGCGGTGCAGCCCTTCCAGGGCCTCGGCGACCCGCTTGTCGCGCAGGTGCCCCTCGACGTCGATCGAGAACGAGTACGACCCGAGGGTGGTCTTGGTGGGCCGCGACTCGATCCGGCTCATGTTGACGCCCCGCACGGCGAACTGCTCGAGGATCTCCAGCAGCGCTCCGGCGTGGTCCTCGCGCATGTAGGCCACCAGCGTGGTCTTGTCCGCCCCGGTGCGCTCCGGCACGGGCCCGGCGACACCTACCTCGACGAAGCGGGTGACGGCGCCCGGGTTGTCCTCGATCTGGTAGGCCAACTCGTCGAGGCCGTACAACTGACCGGCCACCCTGGCGCACACGGCCGCGTCGTAGCGCGACTCCGGGCGGGCCACCTCGGCGGCGGCGCCCGCCGTCGATCCGGCCTCGGTCAACTGGGCGTCGGGCACCATGAGCGAGAACCACTCGCGGCACTGGGCCGCGGCGTGTCCGTGGGTGAGGATCTGACGCACCTGATCGAGCCGCGTGCCGGGCCGCACGTAGAGCCCGAACTCGACCGGCAGCACGATCTCGCGACGGATGGACAGCGGCGACCCGGCGATCAGTTCGTCGAGCGTCGCGGAGACGCCACCCTCGACGGAGTTCTCGATGGGCACGATCGCGCCCCGGATCTG
>JAUHXZ010000130.1 GCA_030426725.1 Actinomycetes bacterium | reverse complement strand
AGCGGCCGCCGGCGGCTGCCCAGCCAGGCGGTCCTCGACGCCGACACCTTCGCCGGGCACGTGCGCACGGAATCGCAGGCCCGGGAACTCGTCGGCACCTTCGCCGACGTGAGCGGCGACGACGGCACCGAGTCTTTGCGTGCGCTTCCGGCATCGCAGCGGCCGGAACTTCAGCAGCGCCTCCGCGGGATCCTCAACTTGGCGGTCGAACTCGGCCGTGTCCCTTCGGGATGGATCGGCGACGCCCTCGACGACGTGCGCGGCGGTGCCGACGACATCTGGCGCGGCCGCGCGGCCGCGCTGTCAGCCGGTCTTGCACGGGTCGACGCCCTGCTCGACTTCCTGCCCCCGGGGACCAGGGTGGATCTGCCAGGTGACCCGGACCGGCTGCGGGCCATGGCCCAGTCGCTGTCCGGCCACCTTCAGAGCGGAGGAACCCTGAAGACGCAGGCCGACGGCTCGGTCAAGATCGGGATGTTCGCGCCCGGGGTCGTGAAGGACTGCAGGCTTCTCCTCGAGACGTCCCGCGTCAACGGGCTGCCTCCCGCAACCGCCGAAGCCTTGGCGGCCATCACGGCCTACCGCGACGCGTGGAACCTTCTCGACGAACTCGATCGGGCCTGGCCGGGGTCGGTGGAGATCCCCGACGAGGACACCCCGAGGGAGCGCGCCGAGTGGCACCGGAGCCAGCTCGGGCACCTCGACAAGGTGCTGGAGCTCGGCAGACTGATTCGGGTCGAGGACGACTTCCTCCGTCAGACCGGCGTCGTGCCGCCCTCGTGGCGACATGCGGACTCCATCGAACGCCTCGCGCGGTCGGTCGATGCGCTGGCCGCATCCGAGGCGCTGGCGTCGGCAGCGGAACCGCTCGGCGAGCTCGACGGGCAGGTGTACTCCGTCGCGCGCTGGGCCGACGCGGCCGAGGCGGTCGCCTCGCTGAGCGCCGCGGTGAGGGCCCGCGACCATGAGGCCTACGCCCTCGCGCTGAAGCGTCTGCAACGACTCGAGGAGGTGGCCGAGGCAATCAGTCGCCGCGACACCCTCACCGAGCGCGTCAGGAGCAGCCATCCGGAGCTCGCAGGCGCGGTCGAGGCGACCAGGGACGACGAGGCGTGGGACTCCCGGCTCGCCCACCTCGGGGATGCCTTCCGCTGGGGCTCCGTCGGGGCCTGGGTGCTGTCCCAGAAGCAGGTCGACGCCAACACCGTCCAGGCACAGATCACCGTCACGGACCAGCAGCTCCGCGACACCGCCGAGAACATCGCCGCTCAGAGGGCCTGGAACCACGCTGTCGGCAACGACCGCCTCACCCCTGGTCGGCGCGCGGACCTGCGCAACTATTCCCAGCAGGTCAGCCGCCTCGGCAAGGGCACCGGCAAGTACGCAGCCCAGCAGCGCGCCGAGATCCGGCAGGCGATGGAGCGCTGCCGTCCTGCTGTCCCGGTCTGGATCATGCCGATCTACCGCGTGGCCGAGCAGTTCCGCATGGAGGAGAACATGTTCGACGTCGTCGTGGTCGACGAGGCGTCGCAGGCCGGACTCGAAGCCACCTTCCTGCAGTACCTGGCCCCGAAGATCGTCGTGATCGGCGACGACAAGCAGGTCTCGCCCGCCGCCGTGGGTGTCGACCAGCAGCAGCTCCGCGACCTCGTGGGCCAGTACCTCCACGACGACCGCTACAAGGACACGTGGAAGGACCCGCAGCGCTCGCTCTTCGACGAGGCCGCCATGCGTTACGGCGGCCAGCTCACTCTCGTTGAGCACCGCCGCTGCGTGCCGGAGATCATCGGTTTCTCCAACCGGATCGCCTACGAACCCAATGGGATCCGTCTCGTGCCGGTGCGGCAGTTCGGCGCCGACCGCCTGGCCCCCTTCGTCGTCCGGCACGTGCCGGACGGGGCCGAGGAGGGTGCCTCGGGCAAGATCAACCGCAACGAGGCCCGCGCTCTGGTCGACGACCTCAAGGAGTGCTTGGAGGACCCGGCCTTCGACGGCGCGAGCATGGCCGTCATCTCCCTGGTAGGGGACCGTCAGGCCAAGTACATTGAGTCGCTGCTGCTGGGGGAGATCTCGGCGGAGGAGTGGTCGCGCCGCAGCCTGCGGGTGGGCACGGCCCCAGACTTCCAGGGCTCCGAGCGCGACGTGGTGTTCCTGTCCATGGTGTCCGCCGTCGAGCCGGGGCGACGATTGGGGGCACTGACCCGCGACATGTACGTCCAGCGGTTCAACGTCGCGGTGAGCCGGGCGAAGGACCAGGTCCGGCTGTTCCACTCCGCGGCGCTGAACGAACTGCCCAACAGCGACGACCTGCGCTATCAGCTGCTCGACTACGCCTACGGGGTGGTGGGCCGCACCAACGACGCGGCTGGCGGGTCGGTCGTCGTGTCCGAGGATGTCCGCGTCGAGCCGTTCGACTCTCTCTTCGAGCAGCGGATCTACAACCGCATCGTCGACCGCGGGTTCACCGTCACGCCGCAGGTCGAGGCCCTCGGCTATTCGATCGACCTCGTCGTCGTCGGGGCCCGGGCGAGGCTGGCCATCGAATGCGACGGGGACGCCTGGCACGGCCCCGATGCCTACGAGCACGACCTCGGTCGCCAGCGGGAGTTGGAGCGTTGCGGATGGCGCTTCTTCCGCGTCCGTGAGTCCAGCTTCTACGTCGATCCGGCCGCCGCCCTCGCTCCGCTGTGGGACACGCTCGAGGACATGGGCATCCGCCCCTCGGGCTGGATCGACGAGGATGAGGTCGTCGAGGCCCGAGAACCCGATCCGCAGACGCCGCCCGTCGTGGCCGACGAGCCGGACGACATGTCCCACTTCGAGGAGGACTTCGCCGAGACCGATCCTGACGACGACTCAGAGGAGCAAGACGCCCCCGAGGGCGACGATGACCTCGAGTTCGTGGTCCGCGCGGATGAGTCCGGCGACGACCTCCGCATTGAATGGGCGTCACCCGAGGAGGAGGACCCGGCGGAGGAGATCGCGCAGGCGGCGGCTGACCTTCACCTCGCGCTCGGCCGCGGTCAGCGCAATCCCAACAATCCACCCCGGCGCGCGGTGCTCGGCGGCCGCTGGGATCCGAGGGCCCAGATCGACGATCCTCCGGGCGACTCCCGTAACAGCGCCGCCGCCCTCGACCCCTACGAGGACTACCGCGGCTGGACGACCCCCGTCAGTGACGCCAGCGATCGTGAGATCCTCGACGGGCTCCTCGAGGTGGTCGCCGTCGAGGGCCCGGTGCGTGGAAACCGGCTGCGCACCGCCTACGTCCTCGCGTCCGGCGGGCAGCGGGTGGGCAAGCTCATCGCCGAACGACTGAACTCGATGATGCTGCGGGCGGAGCGCCGTGGGCTTCTCGTGGGGGAGAACCCGGCGGGTTCCCGGGGCGCTGACCAGCGCACCTACCGACTCCCCGACCAGCCGGAGTACCGGCTGCGCGAGCCCGGGCCCCGAGCGCTCGACGAGATCCCGCACCGCGAGCTGGCGGAGGTCATGCGGATGCACGGCGGCGCCGACCCCTCGACGGACGCCGAGCAGGTGTTCCGAGACACCCTGCACGTCTACGGCCGAAGCTCCCTCACGCGCGTCGCGCGCGAGCAGCTTGAACCGGGTCTGAACCTGCTCCGGTCCAGCGAGGGATGACGTCGCCGCACCATGAGGTGATGAGGTCACTGGCTCGCCGGGTGAGTGGCGAGCAGCCGCATCCTGCCAAGCCCCCTCTGGCAGACTCCACGTCGTGACACCATCCGCCGAGTCCACATGGCCGCAGACCGCCGAGGCGCTCATGCGGTCACGCTTCCAGGCATTCCGCGACGGCGACGCCGCGTGGCTGCTGGCCTCGTGGCACCCGACGACCCGGCCCGCGACGCTCGACCTGAGCGACAACCCCACGTGGCGCGGCCTCCAGATCGTCGACACCG
>JAUHXZ010000129.1 GCA_030426725.1 Actinomycetes bacterium | reverse complement strand
GCAGGCGACCTCATCATCACCCGCCTCAACGACCGCCGGCTCCGCGTCTCCGACACCGACTGGGTCAAGAACGGCGACCGCTGGACCGTCACCTCCGTCAGCGCGAACGGCGCGGTCAAGGCCACGCACACCACCAGTGGGCTCCGCGTCACGCTGCCGGCGGCCTACGTCGCCGAGTCGGTCGAGCTGGGCTACGCCGTCACGGTCCACTCGGCGCAAGGCGTCACCGTCGACACCACCCACACCGTCCTCACCGGCACCGAGACGCGGCAGCAGATGTACGTCGCCATGACGCGCGGACGCTCCGAGAACCACGCCTACGTCCAGGTCATCGGGGACCCCACCGAGGCAGCCGCCATCCACCCGGCAACGCTGCGCCCTGCCACCGCCGTCGACATCCTCGACGGCATCCTCGCGCGCGACGGCGCCCAGCGATCCGTCACCACCGAGACTCGGCAGTCCGCCGAGCCCTACACGCGCCTCGGCACCGCCGTCGCCCGGTACACCGACGCCGTCGGCTTCGCGATCGAGCATCTCAACCCCGACGTCGCGCGGGAGCTCGATGAGAACGCCGACCGGATCGTCGACGACGTCACCAGCAGCCCGGCCTGGCCGACACTCCGCGCCCACCTCCTCCAGGTTGCCGCCAGCACCACCGACGGCACCACCCCGCTCCGGGTGCTACGCAGCGTCGCCGACGCTCGGGAACTCGACACCGCCGGCGACCCCGCCGCCGTCCTCGCCTGGCGACTCCCCCACCCGACCGCTGCGGGGCCGCTCCCCTGGCTCCCCGCGATCCCACCGACGATCGCCGCCGAAGCCACCTGGGGCCCCTTCCTCACCGCCCGCGCCGCGCAGGTTCGTGAGGTCGCCGACGAACTCCGAGCGGCAACGGTCGACCGCCCCGAGTGGGCGCTCCCCGGGCAGCCCCTCGCCCCCGACCTCATCGCCGACGTCGAGGTCTGGCGGGCCGCCTGGCAGATCGACCGCGGCGACCGACGCCCCACCGGTCCCGCCCGGCTCGGGCCGCCGGCCGCCCAGCACCAGCGACAGCTGGACGACCGACTCCGGGTCGCGGATCCCGTCGACGCCTGGCTGCCGGTGCTGCGCGGCATCCGCGAGGACCTCCCCACGGATCCCTTCGCCACCGTGTTGGCCCACCACCTGACCGAGCTCCACCAGGCAGGCGCCCCGGTCACCGCGATGCTCGCCGAGGCAGTCGCCGACGGGCCCCTGCCCGCCGAGCAGCCCGCGGGCGCGTTGTGGTGGCGACTCGCACGCGACGGCGCCACCAGCGCTCCCACCGCGGCGACCACCAAGCCCTTGGCGCCCGTCGACCGGTGGCGCCCCTGGGCCCAGGCGGTCAACCCGGAACTCCCCGCCTCGGAGGACTGGGACCATGTGGCCGACCACCTCAGCTTCATCGCGGAGAACGGCGCCGACCTCAACCGCGTCGCCCAGCACATGACGGGACGCACCGTCGAGGACATCACCCGACGCATCAGCAACATCGCGCGGAGCTATCTCGCCATCGGGTATGCCGACCTCGTCGCCTCCGAGCGGACCAGCGAGGCGAGGACGTGGGATCGGCGCACTCCGTCGAACAGACCCAGAGCCCCGGGAATCTAGGACCCCCCGCCCACCTCCGGAGGGCGAATGGCGAAGAAGACGAAAACTCGTTCACGCGGAACGGCCACTTTGTTGGGGTTACTAAAGGAGAGACGCCTGACACGTCCCGGCGTCCCGAGACGGGAGGAGTCACCGATGACCAAGAACATCCGACAGGTAGCACGCCTCAAGGCCCTGGAACAGTTGGCACGACGACGAGCCGACCTGGCGGCCCGCGAGACGCGGATCCGCGCCCACGTGATGGCCATCTCGACGGCCGCCATGGAGCGCGACGCCACCATCGCCGACGCCGAACGCCGCATCGGCGAGGCCCTGCACGCGCTGACAGTCACCGAGTCCATGACCACCCGAGAAGCGGCGACGCTCAGCGGGATCACCCTCGAGGAGGCGAACCGCATCCTCCGAGGGCGGTCCCAGGAACCCACACCGACACCACTGGCACCCACGTCGGCCCGGACCGACAGGTGAGGACGACGATCATGGCACGCCAGCCCGCCACCACGGACTACCCCCGCTACGCCACGCTGCCCGAGGCGGTGGAGTACTGCAGAAGCTCCAGGCGGTCGCTCGAGCGCCGCATCTCGGAAGGAAAACTCACCCGCTTCAACAACGGCTCCCGGGTGCTCGTCGACCTCAACGAGATCGACGCCCTCCTCCGGGGTGAACGGAAGCCCGACAGCCGACAGGCTACCCTCGCACACCGCGCCAAGAGCTGATGTTCTGGGTCCCCGCGAAGAGTAATGTTTGAGTCTGCGGAGAAGTATCGTTTGCAAGTCCGAAATAGTATCGTTTGAGCGTGACCTACAGTCGGCGACTGATCGATGACGATCTGGATGCGCTCATGCCTGACCTGCCCGCCATCGGAGTCGACGGTCCGAAGGGCGTTGGCAAGACCGCCACTGGACTGCAGCGGGCCGCCACTGTCTGGAGCTTGGACGATCCAGTGGCCCGGTCTCTGGTGAGCGCTGACCCGGCCCGAGCCCTGGGTCGGCCACGGCCGGTCCTGATCGACGAGTGGCAGCGGGCCCCTGAAATGTGGGACCACGTCCGGCGTGCTGTGGATGATGGCGCGCCCGCATCAAGCTTCCTGTTGACCGGCAGCGCCACCCCGGTCTTGGGGTCCACCACCCACTCCGGGGCCGGACGGATCGTGTCTCTGCGGATGCGGCCGATGACCCTGCCCGAACGCCGACTGGTGGAGCCCACGGTGAGCCTGGCTTCCCTGCTTGAGGGCGGACGCCCCCCGGTGCAAGGGGACTGTCCCCTGACCCTGGCCGACTACGCCCACGAGATCGAAGCCTCCGGGTTTCCCGGGATCCGGTCATTAGCCCCGCGCGCCCGCCGGACCCAACTGGACTCCTACCTCACCCGGGCCCTGTCGCGTGACCTGACCGACGAGCAAGGCGTCACCGTCCGCCGTCCCGACAGTCTGCGCGCCTGGATCACCGCCTACGCCACAGCCACCGCCAGCACCGCCTCCTGGGAAACCATCAGGACTGCCGCGAGCCCCGGCGACGCCGACCCGCCCAGCAAAGCCACCACCATCCGCTACCGGGATTGGCTCACTGCGCTGTGGCTGCTCGACCCCGTGCCCGCCTGGTTACCCTACGGCACCGCCCTCAAGGGCCTGACGAAAGGCCCCAAGCACCACTTGGCCGACCCCGCCCTTGCTGCCCGGCTGATGAAGGTCGGAGCATCAGCCCTGCTCGACGGCGAAGGCCGCGTCCTGACCGGGACGCCGGCCTCCGCCCTGGGAACGCTCTTCGAGAGCCTGGCCACCCTCACCGTGCGCGTCTGCGCGCAGACCGCGGAAGCCACCACCAGCCACCTCCGCACCGAACGCGGCGAGCACGAGGTCGACCTGATCGTTGAACGCCACGACGGCCACGTCGTCGCCATCAAGGTCAAGCTCGCAGCCAGCATCGACGAAAGAGACGTCCGCCACCTCCACTGGCTCCGCGAACACCACGGCCCCCGAGTGAGGGACCTCATCGTCCTCACCACTGGCCCCAACGCCTACCGACGTCCCGACGGCATCGCGGTAGTCCCCCTCGGACTCCTCGGCCCCTGAACCCACGGCGCGGTTGTGGCCTCAGACGTCCCGGGATGCCCCGAGCAGTCGCGACTCGTCGTCGGGATGGACGCCCACGCCGTCCCTGCGCCATTCGGCCGATTCCATCCAGGCGGCCGCGTACCGGATCGTCTCGGCGAACGAACGCGGGGAATGCCCTGTCGCGCGGGCGGCGGCCGGGGAGAGAGCCATCACGCCCGCGGGATCGGGCCCCCACAAGGGGAAGCGCACCTCGCTCACCTCGCCGGGTTCGAG
>JAUHXZ010000128.1 GCA_030426725.1 Actinomycetes bacterium | reverse complement strand
CCGTGCCCGCCTCGTCAACGTGCGCCAGGATAGCCGCGGTGCCGCGGGCCATGTTCGCGCCATGGTCCGCGTCACCGATCGCCGAGTCCAACTCGGTCAGGTATGCCTTGTGCTCGTCGATGATGGCGGCGTAGCGGCGCAGCCAGTCCGCGAGCTGATCCAGAGTCAGTTCTTGTGCACTCACATGCCCCACCGTAGACCTGCGGTGCTCACCGGCGCGTCCCACAGGCGAATCATGTCGTCGTCCGCCTTGACCAGGGTGAGCGAGCAGCCGGCCATGTCGAGGCTGGTGATGTAGTTGCCGACTAGGTTCCGTGCGACGTTGACGCCCGCCTCCTCGAGCAGCGGCAGCACCTCGCCGTACATGAGGTACAACTCGATGAGCGGCGTGCCGCCCATGCCGTTGAGCATCACGATGACCGGCGCGCCGGTGAAGTCGTAGTCCGCGAGGATCGGGTCCACGAGCTGCTTGGCGATGGACTTCGCGTCCGCGATGGGCTCACGGTGACGGCCCGGTTCGCCGTGGATGCCGATGCCGATCTCCATCTGGTCATCGGGCAGGTCGAACGTCGGCTTGCCGGCGGCCGGCACGGTGCACGAGGTGAGCGCCATGCCCATGGAACGCCCGTTGTCGGAGACCTTCTGGGCGAGTGCCGCGACGGCGGCCAAATCCTGGCCCTCCTCGGCGGCCGCGCCGACGATCTTCTCGAGCAGCACCGTCGTGCCGACGCCGCGGCGTCCTGCGGTGTACAGCGAGTCCTGGACGGCCACGTCGTCGGCGACGATGACGGTGGCGACCTCGACGCCCGCGTCACTGGCCATCTCCGCGGCCATCTCGAAGTTCATCACGTCGCCGGTGTAGTTCTTGACGATGTGCAGCACGCCCGCGCCGTTGTCCACCTCGGTGGTGGCGGCGAGCATCTGGTCCGGGGTGGGTGACGTGAACACCTGGCCTGCGCACGCGGCGTCGAGCATGCCAACGCCCACGAGCCCGCCGTGCATCGGTTCGTGCCCCGAGCCGCCGCCCGAGATGATGGCCACCTTGCCTGCCGCCTTCGGCGTGGCGCGGTAGATCACGCGATTCTCGTGGTCCACGCGCACGCTCTTGTCGGATGCCTCGACACCCTTGAGCGAGTCGGCGATCACGTCGTCGGGCGAATTGATGAGCTTCTTCACGGGTCCCAACCTCCTGCGTCGTTGCGGGGATATCTTCGATCCTCGATCCCCAGTCGAGCCTAAGCAATAGGACTGACCTTTCGTGCAGAATCCGCAGCACTCGTGCGACGTGTGTGCGGACGGCGTGCCCAGTCATCGCCGGTTTGGTACAGCGGTGCCGGCCGATCGGCGGACCTGGAATCGCGACGCCGCCGCGGGCCGTGGGCTGTCGGGGCGGCCGGCAGGATACACTGCTGCCGAACGGCCCCCGCGGACAGCTGGGGCTTCATCCATGTGTATGGGGGTGGCGGAGATGCCGAGCGTTGTCGTGGTCGGTGCGCAATGGGGCGACGAAGGCAAGGGCAAGGCGACTGACCAGTTGGGCGACAGCGTCGACGTGTGCGTGCGCTACTCCGGCGGGAACAACGCCGGGCACACGCTCGTCGTCGGCGGCGAGAAGTTCGTGCTGCACCTGCTGCCGTCGGGAATCCTCAACCCCGGCACCGTCACGGTGATCGGCAACGGCGTCGTCGTCGACCTGGACGTCCTCGCCGAGGAACTCGAGGTGCTCAGCTCGCGCGGAGTCGACGTGCCGCATCCGCTGATCTCGGCCAACGCCCACATCATCACCGAGTACCACAAGGTGCTCGACAAGGTCACCGAGCGCTTCCTCGGCAAGCGCCGCATCGGTACCACCGGCCGCGGCGTAGGGCCGTGCTACTCGGACAAGGTGAACCGGCTCGGCATCCGGGTGCAGGACATCCTCGACGAGTCGATCCTGCGCCAGAAGGTCGAGGCGTCCCTCGACCAGAAGAACCAGCTGCTGGTCAAGGTCTACAACCGGCGCGAGGTCATCGCCGAGGAGGTCGTGCAGGCGCTGCTCAAGCACGCCGAAGCGATCCGGCCGCACATCGTCGATTCCGGCCGCTACATCAACGACGCGCTCGACGCCGGCAAGGTCGTCCTGTTCGAAGGCGCCCAGGCGCACCACCTCGACGTCGACCAGGGCACCTACCCGTACGTGACGTCGTCGAACCCGACCGCCGCGGGCGCCACCACCGGCGGTGGCGTCGGCCCCACCCGCATCGACCGCACCATCGGCATCGCCAAGGCCTACACCACCCGTGTCGGCGAGGGCCCGTTCCCCACGGAGCTGTTCGACGAGGACGGCGAGAAGCTGCGCGCCGTCGGCGGCGAGTTCGGCGCGACGACCGGCCGCCCGCGCCGCTGCGGCTGGTTCGACGCCCTGCTCGTGGAGCAGGCCGTGAAGATCAATGGCTTCACCGACATCTTCCTCACCAAGCTGGACATCCTCTCGGGCTGGGAGAGGATCCCGGTCTGCGTCGCCTACGACGTGGACGGCGTCCGCCACGACGTCATGCCCGTCACGCAGTCGGACTTCCACCACGCCAGGCCCATCTACGAGTACGTCGACGGCTGGACCGAGGACATCAGCGCCTGCCGCAGCTTCGACGAGCTGCCGGCCAACTGCCAGGCCTACGTCCACCGCCTCGAGGAGCTCATCGACTGCCGAATCTCCGGTATCGGTGTCGGCCCGGGCCGCGAGGAGTCCATCGCGATCCACGATCTCGTCTGAGTCCCGGCGCGCGGACGAAGCCGGGAACGCCGCGGGCACCCGGCGTGCGACCCACTAGGCTGACCCGGGTGAAGATCCTCCTCCTCGGCTCCGGCGGGCGCGAGCACGCGCTGGCCCGGGCCCTCGCCGCAGACCCGTCCGTCACCGAGCTGCACGCCGCCCCCGGCAACCCGGGGATCGGGCGGATCGCCACCCTGCACGCGCTCGACGCCGCGTCGCCGACCGCGGTCGTGGAGACGGCCCGCGCGCTGGGCGTGGATCTCGTCGTCATCGGTCCCGAGGCCCCACTCGTCGCCGGCGTCGCGGACGCCCTCCGCGAGGCAGGCATCGACGCGTTCGGCCCGGGGAGGGCCGCCGCCGAACTCGAAGGCTCCAAGGCCTTCGCCAAGGACGTCATGAAGGCCGCGGGCGTCCCGACGGCCGACGCGCGGGTCTGCGAGACGCCTCGGCAGGCGGCCGCCGCACTGGAGGAGTTCGGTGCCCCCTACGTGGTCAAGAACGACGGCCTCGCCGCGGGCAAGGGCGTCGTCGTCACTGACGATCTCGACGCGGCACTCGCCCACGCGGCCTCCTGCGGGCGGGTCGTCATCGAGGACTATCTCGACGGGCCCGAGGTGTCGCTGTTCGCCATCTGCGACGGGGAGCGCGCGCTGCCCCTGATGCCCGCGCAGGACTACAAGCGGGTCGGCGACGCCGACGCCGGCCCCAACACGGGCGGCATGGGCGCGTACAGCCCGCTGACCTGGACCGATTCCGGCCTCACCGACCAGATCATGCGCGAGGTCGTCGCCCCCACGCTCGCCGAGATGCGACGTCGGGGCATGCCGTTCGTCGGGCTGCTCTACGCGGGTCTGGCGCTGACCTCGAAGGGGCTGCGAGTGGTCGAGTTCAACGTCCGCTTCGGCGACCCCGAGACCCAGGCCGTCCTCGCCCTGCTCGAGACGCCGCTCGCCGGAGTGTTGAAGGCGGCCTCGCGCGGTGAGCTCGGCGCCGTCGGCCCGCTGACCTGGCGTGACGGGGCCGCTGTCGTCGTAGTGGCAGCCGCCGAGGGCTACCCCGGAACCCCCGCTGCGGGCGGGACGATCGCGCTGCCCGACGACGAGGACGACGCCTACGTGCTCCACGCCGGGACGAAGCTCGACGGCGACCGGCTGGTTGCCGCGGGCGGCCGCGTGCTCGGCATCGTCGGCCGCGGCCCGGACGTCGACGCCGCCCGG
>JAUHXZ010000042.1 GCA_030426725.1 Actinomycetes bacterium | reverse complement strand
CAGCGTGATCTCGAAGGTGTCCCCGACGCGGCCGCGCAGCGTCGGCCCCACGCTGCCGCCGTTGAACGTCCAGCGTCGCTGCCAGACCCCGGGCGCCACCTCCAGCGGCACCTCCGCGATGCGGAACTCGTAGCGCCGCACCGTCTCGCCGGTCAGGGCCGGAGCCACCGGGTCGACGACGGCGCCGAGCCGGGCGTCCGGGTCGCCCTGCGCCGGGGTGTGCCCGTGCCCGGTGTCAGGAGCGGCGCTCGGGTCGGCGGCCTGGGAGCCGGACACCACCACGTCGAAGGTCATGCCCATCTGGCGGTGCCCGACGACGGTGCACCAGCCGGCCATGGTTCCCCCGACGACGCCGAGGTCCAGCTCGGCGCTCTCCCCGGGCGCGAGCCGGGGCGTGCGCAGGGTGCCGATCACAAGGTCGTGGACCGTGGTGGGGTCCTCGTTGACGAGTTCGACGATGACCCGGTCTCCCGGCTGCGCTTCGACGGTGTTGGGCACGAACTGCATGCCGCGCGCGGCCACCTTGACCCGCACGGTCTCGCCGGTGGGGGCCACCGAAGCGGTGGGCGCCGTCACGGTGGCCAACCGGGCCGCGGCCGGGTCCAGGCCCACGCCGACGCTCAGCGCGATGGCCAGCGCGGCCACCCCTGCCACCAGCCCGTCCCCGGTGAAGATACTGCGGCGTTCCTTCCTCTCGGCGGCGGGCTCCCCCGCAGCTGCCCGGCGTCGCTCGGCGACGGAGGCCCGGATGCCGCGCACCATGAGCGGCAGGAACGCCACCAGGGCGGCGAGCACCAGGAGCGAGACGGTGACCTTGACCCAGCCGGGCAGCGGCGCCACCCAGGCCAGCAGCCCACCGTTGATCACCACGAGCCTCACGGTGGCGAAGCGGTCGAACTCCGCGGCCCCGGCGCGGACCACGCGCGGGCCTCCTCCGATCACTGACGGCAGAAGGTAGGACAGGGCACCGGTGACGAGTTGCAACAGGAAGCCCACCACCCAGAGCGAGGCCAGCATCGAATAGCCGGAGGCCAGCGCCACGTCGTCGGAGTTCCCGATGTGTACCGCGGTGGCGAGGATGGCCACGCACCCCCACACCCCGGCCGCGAGGATGGAGGCGGCAGCGAACTCCCGCGGCGGCTTGGCCCTCAGTGGCGCGACGAGGCTGCGCCCCCACCAGATCAGGGCCGCCGCGTAGAGGATCAGGCCGGCCACCGAGAGCGGCCGGAGGGCGGCGAGCGACCCGACGATGACCACCGCGATGGCCACCAGCAGCGCGGGCAGCGCCTGCCTGGCGAGCCGCTCGGCCCGGTCGTCCATCCGGGTCCGCAGGACGGTGGGCCAGAACGTCACCAGGGTGCCTACCACCGTCAGCCCGATCCAGCCGAGCAGCATCGTCATCGTGTGAGAGACGAGCAGGGCGGCGTGCCAGCGGTCGTCGAGCCCCCACGCCAATGCGGCCCCGAAGCCGGCGCCAACCGGGAGGCAGGCTGCGGCGGCCACGTAGTAGCGGATGCAGACCCGGAACCGGCCCGGCAGAGCCCGCTTCAGGTCGCGCACGAGGACGGCGCCGTGCCACAGCACCGCGCCGGACACGACGGTGGCCCCGGTGACGACCAGCCACCATTGGGCCGTGGGCACGCCCAGGAACGCGAGCAGCGAGCCCGCCGCCAGCGCGCCGAGCCGGATGTCCGAGCGGCGGCGGGTGGCGTCGTCGTCGCGGGTCTTGAGAAGTGCGGCGGTGAAGTGCGCGCTCCAGACCATCACCGAGTGGGTCATCGCGCCCAGCGCCACCAGGTGCACCATGAGCCAGGTGGACTCGGGGATCCAGCGGTGCGCCACGGCCACCACGACGGCGGCCAGCAGCCACACCACCAGCAGGTAGTCCCTGAGGGACCGGCGCCGCCTCACCGCCGCACCGCCGATGCCACGACGGTCAGCGCGAAGATGAGCAGCGCCAGCACGGTCACGATTCCTCCAGTTCGATGCAGGTCACCGACGGCGAGGAGATCGCCGACGATGCGGGCCGTCATGCCCAGATGCAGCAGCCCCAGCGGCAGCCACATCGTGGGGCGATACGGCAGCGCCCGGCCGATCACGGCCGGGAAGATGGTGGGGGCGTGGGCCATGATCATCGACACCCCGAAGCCGAGAAACACGCCGTGGATGGCGGCATCATAGTGACCGCGCGCGATCGGCTGCCCCACCACCACCCATACGGCCCCGGCCACGACCAGCCAGATGTTGCCCGCCAGAAGGGCCACCGCGTTGAAGCGGCGGAAGCCGTCGGCTCGGACCATCCGGCGGCCCACGTCGTCCCGGATCAGCCATCCCGCGGTGAGCAGGCACCCCAGCCCGAGCACTCGGAACCCGACGGGCGGGAGCGCGGCGGCCAGCGCGGCACCGGCCGCGACCACCGTCGCGAGGGCCAGCAGGATGGGCACCGCCCGGGCGCCCATCGTCAGCTGGGCGAGTTCGGCCCTTTCGGCCGCGATGGTGATGACCACGAACGCCACCAGGAGGGGAAGCGCTGCGGTGACGTCCTTGAGGAGCAACGCTGTCGCGGCGAGGGGGACGAAGAGTGCGCCCAGCGCCTGCGCCGCCACCAGCGGCAGCGGGGCGCGGAACCACAGCGCGACGGCCACCGCCAGGGAGGCGAGGCCGCCGTCGAGGAGCAGCAGCTGGCCGAGCAGGGGCGGCGCCCCGGCGATCAACGCCAGCGAGCCCGCGCCGAGCAGCGCCGGGGCCAGGTAGGCGAGGGGCTTGCGCAGGGCCTGCGCGCGTTCGAGGGAGATCAGCGTGCCCATGAAGCCCAGCGTCATCGCGGGACCGTGGAGGTCGGCCAGCCGCTCCGAGGCCACCGGCGCCCAGACCCCGAGGCGCAGTAGGGCGGCGTTGAGCCCCGTCAGCAGCGACACCCCCGCCAGCGCGATCAGGGCGACGCGGAGCCTGCGTGTCGCGGCCGCGGGATCAGTGGCGGTGCGGGGTGCCGGTGGCGTGGTCGTGGTCATGCGTGGTGGTGTCGATCTCGGCCCACTCGTCGCCGTCGAGCCCGAGCGCCGCGGCGGGGAAGAGGCCGTTGTCCTCCTTGTCGATGTGCGCGCGCAGCGCGTCCTCGAAGGCGTCCATCAGGCTGTGCTCGCCCGCCGAGATCGCGGCCAGGAGTTCGTCCAGGGAGCGGTGTTCGCCGCAGAGGGTGTTGACGTGGTCCGCGAACTCGTCGCGACGCTTCATCACCGAGAAGAGGCCCACCTCCTCGGACTGCGTATGCGGTCCGAGGAGGTGGGCGAGGTCGCGGGCGCGGGCGGGGACGTCCCCGTCATCGGCGACGGCGCGGCGCAGCGCGCCGCACGCGTTGACGATCTCGACGTGCTCATTCATGAACCGGCCGATGACCGTGATCGAATCGCACCCGCAATAGCTGCACATCAGACGCGGGCCAGCTTCAACTTCCAGGCCTCCGGGCCCTCCTCGACGTAGCTGACCTGGATCGCGTCGCCGTGGCGGTCCGCGATCTGGTGGAGCAGGGGCACGGGGTTGTGCGGGGCCACCAGGACGAAGGCGGCTCCCGGCTGCAGGCCGTCGACGACGCCGTGGATGGCCGCGTGGCGCACCGCGTGCGGGATGGCGCGGGCGTCGAGCTCGGGGAGAGACTCGTCGTGTCCGCCGCAACCGCAGCCGGACTTGGGCGTGAGGGAGATCTCTGTCATGCCGACAGATTACTACAAGAACTTTGTATCTAATCCCCGGGGGTCGACGACGGACGCGCGGTCAGCCCAGTGCAGTCGCGCCGGCTTCGTAGCGGCCGACGACGACGGACACCAGCCCCGGGTGGGCGCCGAGGGGCTCGGACACCACGTCCGCTCCGGCCCGGCGGAGCTTGCGTTGGAAGAAGCCGTGCCCGATGAGATAGGCCGCCACAGCCACGGACCCGCCGGTACGGGCAGCCGCCACGGCATCCGCGACGCTCGGCTCGGCCGCGGCGAGGAACCCCACGCTCACGGGCCCCGCCCAGCGCTCCTGCACCCGCGCCGCGATCCCCCGGCCGACCTCGGCCGCCTCCGAGCGCGAGGACCCCGCGACCCCGACGACGACAGCGGTCGCGTCCGCCACGCCGGCCTCACGGAGCCGGTCGACGAGCGCCTCCTCGAGCAGCGGATGCGGCCCCAGCGGCCCCGTCGACACGACCCGGCCCGGATGCCGCTCCACCGCCTCGGCGACGTCGACCTGCGTGTGGAACCCGAGGGTCAGCAGGATGGGCACGACGACCACGGACTCCCCCTCGGCCACGAGCCCGTCGACGACGTCACCCAGCTCGGGCTGCTGCACGTCGACATACGCCGTCTCGACGCGCACCCCGGGCAGCCGCGCCGCGGCGGCCTCCGCGATGGCCAGCACCGTCGCACGGCCGTCCTCGTCGTCGGTGCCGTGCGCACACACCACCAGCACGGGCGTCATCGCCTGACCTCCAATCGGTAGCCGCGACGCGGAACCGTCCGCACCACGGAGCGGTCCCCCAGGCTGTCACGCAGCCGCGCCACCGCCACCTCGGCGGCATGCGGATCGTTGGAACTGCCGGGCAACAGCGCGAGGATCTCCTCGCGCGACACCACCCCGCCCTCGGCGGCGACCAACGCCCGTAGGACGGCGAGCTGCACCTGGCTGAACGACAGGGTCCTTCCATCAAGCGCGGCCGCGGACCGGCGCAGCCGCAGCGTTCCGGCCGGCGTGTCCAACTCGGCGGCACACCGTTCGGCCAGGGCCGTGCTGAGCTCGCGCACCAGCGCCCCGAGCCGGAACCGGTCCGGCACCAGAGGGGTCAGGCCCAGATCGACGAGCGGGGCCGCGGTGACCGGCCCCACCGTCGCGGGGATGACCGGACCGCGCATCGCCTCGATCACCTCGTCGCGCAGGCCCTCCCGCTCGCACGTCGCGAGGAACTCGGCGACCCCCTGCGCCGACGTGAACGCGACGGCGTCGACCTCGGCCGCCGCGATGAGCCCGATCGCCCGCGACACGGCCTCCGGGTCCGGCGACGGGCCCCAGCGGTAGACCACGAGCGACGTGACCCGCGCGCCGAGCCCGGTGAGGACCTCGTCGATGCAGTCGCTGCCGGACCCGTGGTGCTGCACGGCGACGTGGAGCCCCGCCGCCCCCTCGTCGTCGAACAATTCCTTGATCTCGGCCGCCGTCTCGGAGTCGGCGACCCAGTCGGCGTTCAGCCCCGCCCCGTGGACCGCCCCCTGGGCCTTGGGCCCCCGCGCGATGATCCGGGCGCCGCGCAGCACCTCGAGCAGTTCGCCGGCGCACCCTGCCGCGTCGGCCGCGTCCATCCAGCCCCGGAAACCGACGCCCGTGGTCGCGACGACGACGTCCGGCGGATCCGCGATGAGCGCCCGGGTCTGCGCGACGAGCAGGTCGTCGTCGGCGTGCGGGATGATCGTGAGAATCGGCGCCCTGAGCACCTCCGCGCCGCGCCGCTCCAGGGCGGTCGCCAGCTCGGCGGCCCGCCGCTTCGCGGTCAGGACCACCCGGCAGCCGGCCAGCGACTGGCCCGCCGCGGGCGCGGGATCCCCGGCGCCGCCCATTCAGCCCGCCCTGGCCAGGCGGACGTCGGCGTGCCGGAGCGGCGCCTCGTCGGTGAGCTGCGCGCCCACCGACACCCGGCCGTCCACGACGAGCACGTCCCACGTACCGAGGGCCTTGTCCGGGTCGGACAGGCACACCCCGGTGCGGAGGTCGAACGCCTGCTTGTACATAGGTGAGAAGAGTACGGGCACCTCCTCGCCATTGACCAGAGCCGAGCCGACGAGGCCGCGGGCCATCACGTTGGCGCGGGCGAACGGGTCCCACATGCCGACGGCGACCACGCGGTCGTCGTGGAGCCGCACGACGGCGACCTGCCGGCCGTCGACCAGCGCGGCGACGGGACGTTCGGGGAGCAGGTCCGCCAGGAGGCAGACGGGGTTGACGGGTGCGGTCATCGCGGTCCTCCGATCGGAAGAGTGGTGCCGGCGACCAGGACGGTGCGGCGCTCGGAATCGACGATCTCGGTGCCCGCCTCGCGGTCCGCGTCGGTGGCCGGCCGCAGCTGGCCGCGCTCGCCGACGTAGCGCAGGTTGTCGTCCACCGCATCGGCGGCGTTGACGAACCCGGCGAACCGGGCGAGCTTCCCGGGGTCCTCGAGGACGTCGCGCCACTCGTCGCGGTACCCCGCGACGTGCCGGGCCATCGAGGCGTCCAGGTCCTCGGCGATCCCCAGCGAGTCGTCGAGGATCACCGCGCGCACGTGGTCGAGCCCGCCGTCGATGCTCTCCAACCAGGCCGCGGTGCGCTGCAGCCGGTCGGCCGTGCGGACGTAGTACATGAGGAACCGGTCGATGGTGCGCACGAGTTCCTCGGTGGTGAGGTCCTCGGCGAGCAGGACGGCGTGGCGGGGGGTGAAGCCGCCGTTACCGCCGACGTAGAGGTTCCACCCCTTGTCGGTGGCGATGACGCCGACGTCCTTGCCGCGGGCCTCGGCGCATTCGCGGGCGCACCCGGACACACCGAGCTTGATCTTGTGCGGGGACCTGAGGCCGCGGTAGCGCAACTCCAGGTCGACCGCGAGCGCCACCGAGTCCTGGACGCCGTAGCGGCACCACGTGGACCCGACGCACGACTTCACGGTGCGCAGCGCCTTGCCGTAGGCGTGCCCGGACTCGAACCCGGCGTCGACGAGGCGGCGCCAGATCAGCGGCAGCTGGTCGATGCGCGCCCCGAACATGTCGATGCGCTGGCCGCCGGTGATCTTGGTGTAGAGGCCGAAGTCGCGGGCGATCTGGCCGATGACGATGAGCCCGTCGGGGGTGATCTCGCCGCCGGGGACCCGCGGCACCACCGAGTAGGTGCCGTCCTTCTGGATATTGGCCAGCACGTGGTCGTTGGTGTCCTGCAGCGACGCCTGCTCCCCGGTGAGGATGTGCCCGTTGCCGAGACTGGCGAGGATGGAGGCGACCACCGGCTTGCAGATGTCGCAGCCGCGGCCCCGGCCGTGCCGGGCGATGATCTCGGAGAAGGTGGTGAGTCCGGTGATCCGCACGGCGTCGAACAGCTGGGCGCGGGAGAGCTCGAAGTGCTCGCACAGCGCGTTGCTGACGGTGGCGCCGGTCTTCTCCATCTCCGCGACGAGCAGCTTCTTGACCAGCGGCAGGCAGGAGCCGCAGCTGGTGCCCGCCTTTGTGCAGGCCTTCACCCCGGCCAGGTCGGTGCAGCCGCCCTCGGTGACGGCGCACCGGATGGCGCCGGCGGTGACGTTGTTGCACGAGCACACGCCCGCGTCGTCGGGCAGCTCGCCCTGCGGCGCCCCGCCTTCGGCCCCGGCGGGCATGAGGTAGGCCGCGGGGTCGGCGCCGAGCGGCCGGCCGACCATGGGGCGCAGGCTCGCGTAGGCCGACGCGTCGCCGACGAGGATGCCGCCGAGCAGAGTCCTGGCGTCGTCGGAGAGGACCAGCTTCTTGTACACGCCCGCGATGGGGTCGGTGTAGACCACCGACAGGGCGCCCTCGGTGGTGCCGAACGCGTCGCCGAAGCTGGCGACGTCGACGCCGAGCAGCTTGAGCTTGGTGGACAGGTCGCCGCCGGTGAAGGTGCCGGCCTTGCCGAGCAGCTGGTCCACCGCGACCTCGGCCATGGTGTAGCCGGGGCCGACGAGCCCCCACACCCGGCCCTGGATGCAGGCGACCTCGCCGATGGCGAAGATGTCGGGGTCCGCGGTGCGGCACCCGTCGTCGACGACGACGCCGCCGCGCTCGCCGACCTCGAGGCCCGCGTCGCGGGCGAGTTCGTCGCGGGGGCGCACGCCGGTGGCGAAGATCACGACGTCGACGTCGATGGCGGACCCGTCATTGAAGGTCATCTTCTCGACGGCGGTGCGGCCCTTGATGGCGGCGGTCGCGGTCGCGGTGCGCACCTCGACGCCCGTGTCCTCGATGAGTCTCTTGAGGGCCTCGCCGCCGCCGTCGTCGACCTGCAGCGGCATGAGCCGCGGCGCGAACTCGACGACCGTGCTGGCGGCGCCCAGCTTCTTCAGCGCGCCCGCGGCCTCGAGACCGAGCAGGCCGCCGCCGATGACGGCACCGCGCACGGTCCGTTCGGGGTGGCGTTCCTGCAGTTTCTCGACGTAGCCGCGCAGCGCCGCCACGTCGTCGATGGTGCGGTAGACGAAGCAGCCGGGCAGCTCGTGGCCGGGCACGGGCGGCTGGAAGGCGTACGATCCGGTTGCCAGTACCAGGGCGTCGTAGGCGTGGGACATGCCGGCCTCGGTGGTGACCGTGTGCGCGGCGGGGTCGATCGAGGCAACCTTGGAGCGCTTGCGCAGCCGGACCATCGGGTCGGTCCACAGATGCTTCTCGCCGAGGTTCAGCAGCTCGGGGTCACGGTTCTCGAAGTAGCTGGTCAGCGCCACCCGGTCGTACGGGGGGCGGGGCTCCTCGGCGAGGACGGTGACCCGCCACTCGTCGGCGTCGTCGCGCGCCCGCAGCGCCTCGACGAATCGGTGGGCGACCATGCCGCCGCCCACCACCACACACAGCTTGCTCATCTCTGCCTCCAGGTCGGGTAGGGCTCCGCCATGTCATCGACGCTACGGACGTTGCTTTCCGTGGCTGCGTCGGGGCGGTTTCGGGTCTGATACAAGGACCTCACGCGACGCTTCCCCTCGGCTGTGAGGTTTCCGCCGACGCGGGGCCGGCGGCCTCGACGAGGGCGCACACGTCGGATGTGCAACTCCCGCAGCCGGTTGAGGCGCGGGTGGCGTCGGCCACCGCCTCGACCGTGCGGGCTCCGGCGTGCGCCGCGGCGCAGATCGCGCCCTTGGTGACGGCGTTGCAGCGGCACACGACGGCGGTGTCCGGCAGGTCCGCCACCGACACCCGCGGCGCGGCACCGGACAGGGGCCGGGCAAGCAGCGCCGCCGGGTCGTCGGGCACGGGCGTGCGGGAGTCGAACGCGACGGTGAGATCGGCGGCCACCTGCGGGTCGCCCACACACGTCGCGCCGACGAGGCGCCCGTCCGCCACGGCGATGCGGACGCGACGGCGGGCGGCCGGGTCGGTGAGGCTGAGGACGCGGGGCGCGCCGGGCGCGAACTCGTCGTCGGGGAAGGCGCCCATCGTCACGGCGTCGAGCCCCTCGGCCTTGACGCGGAAGACGCCGTTGTCCCCGCCGAGTACCGGCCGCGGCCGGGGGCGGGCGCTGATCCGTTCGGCGAGGTGGTGGGCGAGGACCCGGGCCTGTTCCCAGCCGGGGCCGACGAGTCCGGGGCAGCCGCGTGAGGTGCGGGCGCAGTCGCCGATCGCGTGGATGGCGGGGTCGTCGGTGCGGCAGGTGTCGTCGACGAGGATGCCGTTGCGGACCCACAGGTCGGCCTCCTCGGCCAGCCGGGTGCGCGGCTGCACGCCGATGGCCACCACCATGAGGTCGGCGGGGATGTGCCGAGCGTCGGTGAGACGCACGGAGGTGAGGGTGCCGTCCCTGCGCCGCTCCAGGCGCGCGATGCGCACGTCGACGAGCATCCGGATCCCGTGGTCGTCCAGCGTCGCGCGGATGGCCGCGCCGCTCATCGGGTCGAACTGGCGGTCCATGGGGACCGGGCCGCGGTGGATGACGGTGACGTCGGTGCCGGCCCCGCGAGGGCGACGGCGGCCTCGATCCCCAGGACGCCGCCGCCCATCACCACAACGCGGGCGCCGCCCTCGGCGGCCTCGCGGATGCGGTGGGCGTCGTCCCAGGTGCGCAGGGCCGCGACGCCGGGCAGCGGGGTGCCGTCGGGGTTGACCACGCCGTCGATGGTGGGGAAGACGGGGTCGGCGCCCGTGGCGAGCACGAGGGTGTCGTACGGGTGCTGCTCGCCGGTGTCGTCGACAACCGCGCGGGCACTGCGGTCGATACGCGTGGCGTGGCGACCGCGGAGCGTCCTGGTCCCGCGTTGCTCGGGCAGCGTCAGGCTCGTCAGATCGGCGCGCCCGAGGAGCACATCGGGGAGGAGGATGCGGTTGTAGGCGTGGTGTGACTCGCCACCGAGAACCGTGATCTCGAGGTCGTCGAGGCGGTGCGCGGCGAGGTCGGCGAGGAAGCGGTGGCCGACCATCCCGTGGCCCACGACGACGATGCGGTGGGTCATGCCGCTCCCCCGGCCCGCTCGATCCCCACAGCCGCGACCTTGAGTTCCGGCATGGCCGACACCGGGTCGGTGGCGGCATTGGTCACCCGGTTGACGGCGCCGTCGTCGGGGTAGTGGAACGGCATGAACACCGTGTCGGGGCGGATGCCTTCGGTGATCCGGGCGGCCGCCTCGCAGGCGCCGCGACGCGACCGGATCCGCACCTGCTCCCCCTCCTCGACGCCGAGGCGCCGCGCCAGCAGGGGGTGCAGTTCGACGTAGGCCCGGGGCTCGACGGCGTTGAGCGCCGGGACCCGGCGCGTCTGGGCGCCGGACTGATAGTGCTGCAGCACCCGACCGGTCACGAGGTAGATCGGCATGTCCGGGGTGAGGGCGTCGTCGGGCGGAGTCTCGTCGACGGGGTGCAGCACGGCCCGCCCGTCGGGGGTGGTGAACCGGTCGAGGAACGGCCGCGGGGTGCCCGGATCGTCCGGCGCGGGGCAGGGCCAGTAGAGGGCCTCACCGTCGCGGAGCCGGTCGTGGCTGAAGCCGGCGTAGTCGGCCACTCCCCCGGCGCTGGCGCGGGTGAGTTCGCCGAACACGACGGAGGGGTCGGCGCTGAACGAGACGGGGCTGCCGAGACGCTCGGCCAGTTCGCTCCAGACCTCCAGTTCGGTGCGCACCCCGTCGGGCGGGGTGACGGCGCGGTCGCGCAGCAGGAGGCGGCCCTCGAGATTGGTCATGGTGCCGGTCTCCTCCGCCCACTGCGTCACCGGGAGGACGACGTCGGCCATGGCGGCGGTCTCGGACAGGACGAAGTCGCTGACGACGAGGAGGTCGAGGGTGCGGAGGCGGTCGGTCAGCCGCAGGACGTCGGGGAGGCTGACGACGGGGTTGGCGCCGTGGATCAGCATGGCTCGGGGACCGCCCGGGGTGCCGAGCGACTCGAACAGCGCGACCGCCGGCTTGCCCGGCCCGGGGAGGTCGTCGGGGTCGACGCCCCACACGCCGGCGACGTGGGCGCGGGCGGCCGGGTCCGTGATGGACCGGTAGCCGGGCAGCTGGTCGGCTTTGAGCCCGTGTTCCCGGCCGCCCTGCCCGTTGCCCTGGCCTGTGAGGCAGCCGTAGCCGGATCCGGCCCGGCCGGGGAGGCCGAGGCTGAGGGCCAGGTTGATGGCGGCGGTGACCGTGTCGGTGCCGTGGGCGTGTTGCTCGGCGCCGCGGCCGGTGAGCACGTAGGCGCCGCGGCCTCGGCTCGCGTCGGCGAGCAGCCGGGCGGCGCGCCGCAGGGTGGCCACCGGCACGCCCGTGACCCGCTCGACCCGCTCCGGCCACCAGGCGGCGAGGCTGGCGCGCAGGTCGTTGACGCCGGAGACCCGGGCGGCAAGGTAGTCGTGGTCGACCAGATTCTCGCTCCACAGGATCTGGGTGAGGCCGAGCAGCAGCACGAGGTCGGTGCCGGGCAGCGGGGCTAGGTGGAGGCCCCGCCCCTCCGAGGTCATCGCCGCCGTCGGCGTTCGTCTCGGGTCGACGACGACCAGCCCGCCGGCGTTCTGCGCGCCGGCCAGGTGCGTGCAGAACGGCGGCATGGTCTCGGCCGGGTTGGAGCCGATCAGCAGGATCGCGTCGGCACCGTCGAGGTCGGTGAGCGGGAACGGCAGTCCGCGGTCGAGGCCGAAGGCGCGCCGTCCGCCCGCTGCCGCCGACGACATGCAGAAGCGGCCGTTGTAGTCGATGTTCGGTGTGGCGAGGGCCACCCGGGCGAACCGGCCGAGCTGGTACGCCTTCTCGTTGGTGAGCCCGCCTCCCCCGAACACGGCGACCGCCTCGGGGCCGTGTTCGGCCCTCAGCCGTCGCAGTGTGGCGGCGACGAGCCCGAGCGCGGTGTCCCAGTCCGTCGGCACCAGTTCCCCGTCGCGCCGGACCAGCGGCGTGGTGAGCCGGTCCGGGGCGGTGAGTACCTCGGCGGAGGTCCACCCCTTCTGGCACAGCCGGCCGCGATTGGTCGGGAAGTCCAGCGGCGTCACGGTGGCGCCGCCGCCCGTGGCGGGGGTCACGTCCATGGCGCACTGGAGCGAGCAGTAGGGGCAGTGGGTGGCGGTCATCGTCAGACCCTCAGCGCCGCCAGCCGCGAGCCGCGGCGCAGGTAGGTGAACCAGGCGATGCCCAGCATGAGCAGGTAGACGCCGACCATCGCCCACAGCGCCGCGACGAGCGTGCCGGTGAGCGCCTGGGAGAGGGCGAAGCCGCGCGGGATGAGGAAGCCGCCGAAGGCTCCGACGGCGCCTGCGATGCCGATGCAGCCGGCGGCGGAGCGGGGGGCGGCGGTCACGGAGGCCCGGTCGGTGGCGGCCGTGCCGGTGAAGATGGCGGGGATCATCCGGTACACCGACCCGTTGCCGATGCCGGTGAAGACGAACAGCCACAGGAACGACAGGAAGAACGTGGGGAACGACTGGGCCTGAAGGCCCAGGATCGCGCCGACGGTGCCGGCGGCCATCGCCGCGAACGAGACGCAGGTCACCAGCGCGCCGCCCATCCGGTCGGCCAGCCGGCCGCCCAGCGGCCGCGACACGGAGCCGACGAACGCGCCGAGGAACGCCAGCGACAGCGTGACCTCGGGAAAGAGGTTGTTCAGCAACGTGGGGAACGCGGCCGAGTAGCCGATGAAGGACCCGAAGGTGCCGATGTAGATGAACGAGATGATCCAGGTGTGCGGGTGGCGGACCGCCGACGCGTAGGCGCGGGGGTCGGACTTGGCGTTGGAGAGGTTGTCCATGCCGCGCCAGGCGAGCAGGGCGGCGAGCAGCGCCAGCGGGATGAACATGAGGCCGGCGCGGTCGAGGCTGAGGCCGGCGCCGATGCTGATGACGATCGGGACGGCCAGCTGCACCGCCGCGGTGCCGACGTTGCCGCCGGCCGCGTTGAGGCCGAGGGCGGCGCCCTTCTCCTTGGCGGGGTAGAAGAACGAGATGTTGGCCATCGACGACGCGAAGTTGCCTCCGCCGACACCCGCCAGCGAGGCGATCGCCACCAGGGCGATGAACGGCAGGTCGGGGTGGTTGACGGCCCAGGCGAGCGCCGCCGTCGGCAGCAGCAGGAGCAGCGCCGAGATGATCGTCCAGTTCCGGCCCCCGAAGCGCGGCACGGCGAAGGTGTAGGGGATGCGGAGCGTCGCGCCGACCAGGGACGGTGTCGACACGAGCCAGAACATCTGGTCGACGGTGAGGTTGAACCCGACACTGTTGAGCTGCGGCACGACGATGCTCCACAGGGCCCAGACGCCGAAGCCGAGGAACTCGGCGAAGACGGACAGGCCCAGGTTGCGGCGGGCGATCGGTCGGCCGACCGTCTCCCACTGCCGCGGGTTCTCGGGGTCCCAGCCGTCGATCCAGCGGCCGGGGCGGCGGGTCAGCCCGCCGGCGGCGGGAGCGAGGGTGTCGGTGGCGGCCACGTCGGGCCGCCCCGACGGGTCGGTTGTGGTGGAGGTCATGGTCGCTCCTGCGGGTCTCGGTCGGTCTGTGGTCATGAGCGACGCTGCTCACCGACGAAGCTATGAGCCCGGTGTGACGACGGTTCACATCTGCGGTAACGAGGTTGTCACCGGTCGCTCACACCCGGCGGCGCCGACGTGTGAGAACGCGCGTGGCATGCGGGCGGGGATGCCCGGTATCCTGTCCGGGTTGGCCCCGTAGCTCAGGGGATAGAGCAGAGGTTTCCTAAACCTTGTGTCGGAGGTTCGAATCCTCCCGGGGTCGCCACACGGTCAGGAGGCGGGCTCGCGGCGCAGCTGGGTCTCCTGCCACACCGTCACCGCGCCGGCCACCAGCACCAGGGGCACCACGAACCACACCATCACCGTCGTGAAGCCGGTGAGGGCGTCGTGGTCCGCGGAGGCGAGGACCACGTAGCCCAGGTAGGCGACGTAGAGACCGAGGAACACCAGGCCCTCGAGGCGCACGATCCGGTGCCCGGTGAACGCCACGGTCGCCAGGGCGAGGGCGGCCGCGATCATCAACGGCATGTCGAGGGCGACGGTGGCGGGTGCGACAGGGATACCGGCCGGGGAGAACAGGGCGGGGAGCCCCAGGACGAGGCCGATGTTGGCGATGTTGCTGCCGACGACGTTGCCGACGGCCATGTCCGCCTCGCCGCGGCGGACGGCGACGATGGTGGCGGCCAGCTCGGGTAGCGAGGTGCCGAGGGCGACGATGGTCAGGCCGATGACGAGTTCGGACACCCCGAGGCCGGACGCGATGGACACGGCCCCACGGACGAGGAGCTGGGCCCCGACCACCAGCGCCCCCACGCCGCCGGCGACCAGCAGCAGCGACCGCCACACCGGCCCGGGTTCCCTCCCGGGCTCGTCGGTGACCGCGTCGGGGTCACGACGGCCGATCAGCACGGTAGCCGTGGTCACGCCGATGAAGGCGGCCAGCAGGATGATGCCGTCGACAAGGCCGAGCCCGCCGTCGAGTCCCATGAGCAGGAGCCCGACCGACAGGAGGAGCATGGCCGGCAGGTCGAAGCGCAGCAGTCTGCGGCGGACGAGGAGCGGCGCCATGAGCGCGCCGGCGCCGAGGATGAGCAGCACGTTGGCGGTGTTGCTGCCGATGACGTTGCCGACGGCCAGATCGGGCGCGCCGCGCAGGACCGAGTCCGTCGTCACCGCGAGCTCGGGCGCCGACGTGGCGACCGACACCACGGTGAGGCCGACCACCAACGACGACATGCCGAGGCGGCGCGCCAGGTCGGAGGCGCCGCGCACGAGGAACTCGCCGCCGATGATCAGCAGGCCGAGCCCGCCGAGGATGAGCAGAACGTCGATCAGCACGGCCCCATGGTAGGTGAGCGGCCCGATAGCCCCGGTTCATTGGGTCCACGCGGCTACATTCGAGGCATGGGCATTGTGTTGACCGGGCTGCTGACGCTCGTCGCGGGACTGCTGCTGTGCTTCGGCGGCTACCTGGCGATGCGTCTTCTTCTCGCGCTGTGGGGCGCCTACGTGGGCTTCGTCGCCGGGGCCGTCGGCTATGCGCTGGTCGTCGGGCAGCCGCTGCTCGCCGACGGCTGGGCATGGCTCGCGTCGGGCATCGTCGCATTGGTGTTCGCCCTGCTGTCGTACGCGTTCTACGCGGCGGCGGTGGTGATCGCCGTCGGCGGGCTCGGGTACGCCCTGGGCGCGGGCGTCGCGGCGCTCGTCGGGCTCGAGGGCTGGGCGGCGGTGTTCCTGGGCGTCGTCGCGGCCGCGCTGCTGGTGTGGCTGTCGCTGGCGGCGCGGCTGCCCCACGTGCTGCTGGCGGTGCTCAGCGCCGTCGCCGGTGCGGGCATCGCCCTCGACGGGGTGCTGCTGCTCGCCGGCGCCGGCGGGCTGCTGGAGGACCCGGGGGTCCTCCTCGACCAGTGGTGGTGGGGCGTGGCCTACCTGGCGCTCGCGATCGCCGGCATCGTCGTCCAGGTGCGCTCCTCGACGCGGCGCGACCTGCGCACCGCCTACCAGGGCGCACCCGCGCAGCGCTGAGCGTCAGCGCAGCGAACCGTAGGTCGACTTGGCCTTCTCCAGCGCCGAGACGTAGCCCTCGCGCTCGTAGGCGTCGGCCGACGCCTCGTCCGGCACGGCCAGGAGACCGCGGGCCCGGCTCAGCGTCAGCCCCTTGGCCGCCAGCCACTGGGCGAGCCCCTCGACGAGGACCTGCGCGTAGGCGGGACCGCGGCGGATGAGCGACGACGTGGTCATCACCACGTCGGCCCCCGCGAGGATGTACTTGATCACGTCGTCGGAGGTGTCGACGCCGGTGGTCGCCGCGAGGGAGGCCTCGACCTGCCCGCGCAGCACGGAGATCCAGGTGCGCGGCAGCCGGGCCTCGGCCGGCGACGACAGCGTCACGCCGGACTCGACGCTCAACCGGTCCAGGTCGATGTCGGGCTGCAGGAACCGGTTGAACAGCACCAGCCCGTCGGCCCCGGAGGCGTCGAGGCGCAGCGCCATGTTGCCGACCGACGAGAAGTAGGGACTCATCTTCACCGCCACCGGGATGTCGACGGCCTCCTTGACCGCGCCGAGGATGGCCAGATGCCGCTCCTCCACCATGGCGCCGTTCATGGAGATGTCGCCCGGGACGAAGTAGATGTTCAGCTCGATGGCCGCCGCGCCGGCGTCGGCCAGGCGCCGGGCCGTCTTCGTCCATCCCCCGATGGACGCACCGTTGAGCGAGGCGATGAGCGGCACGTCGATAGCGCCGGCCGCCTCCTCGACGAGCCGCAGGTAGGAGGCGCTGGCGTCCTCGGCGGACCTGGGGATGCTCGGGAAGTACGAGAGCGCCTCGGCGTGTGAATCGTCGTAGAGGTCCTCCAGGGCGGCGGTGGCCTCGGCCTCGCGGCGGAGCTGCTCCTCGAACAACGAGTACATCACGACGGCGCCCACTCCCCCGTCGGCCAGCGACCGGACCCCTGCGACCGTCTGTGACAGCGGCCCTGCCGACGCGACGACCGGGTTGCGCAGCGTCAGCCCCAGGTACGTGGTGGTGAGATCGGTCATGCTCGGCTCCTCGGGTCGGCGGCGAACTGGTGGGCGTCCTTGCGGGCCAGGTCCTCGTACTCAACCCACTTGCGGTCCACCTGCTCCTGGGCGAGCGCGATGAGCCGGTCGGCCTCGACAGGGTCGGCCGCCTTGAGCACCTTGTAGCGCAGCTCGGCGGACTGGTACTGCCGCAGGCTGAGCCGGGGCCGCGGCGAGTCGAGGAGGAACGGGTTGCCCCCGGCGTCGCGGATCACGGGGTTGTAGCGCATCAGCGGCCAGTGACCCGAGTTGACGGCCTTGTACTGCTGCTCGAGGCCCTTGCGGATGTCGTAGCCGTGCGCGATGCAGTGACTGTAGGCGATGATCAGGCTCGGCCCGTCGTACGCCTCCGCCTCGCGGAACGCCTTGAGGGTCTGCTGCGGGTCGGCGCCCATCGCGACGCGCGCGACGTACACCGAACCGTAGGACGTGGCCTGCAGCGCGAGGTCCTTCTTGTTGGTCTGCTTGCCGCCGGAGGCGAACTTCGCGACCGCCCCCAGCGGGGTGGACTTCGACGCCTGGCCGCCCGTGTTGGAGTACACCTCCGTGTCCAGCACCAGCACGTTGACGTTGCGGCCCGAGGCGAGGACGTGGTCGACGCCTGAGCTGCCGATGTCGTAGGCCCAGCCGTCGCCGCCGACGATCCAGATCGAGCGGCGGACGAGGTGGTCGGCGACGCTGCGCAGATCCTCCGCGGCGGGCCCCTGCAGGCCGGCGATGCGCTCCTTGAGGCGCAGCACCCGGTCCATCTGGTCGGTGAGTTCTGAGCCCTGACGTTGCGGCGCGTCGAGGATGCCGTCGACGAGCGCGTCGTCGCCGATCTCGTCTCGGAGTTCCCGGAGCCGGGCGCGGGCCAGGTCCTCGTGCAGGTCGGCGGCCAGCCGCATGCCCAGCCCGAACTCGGCGTTGTCCTCGAACAGCGAGTTCGACCAGGCGGGGCCGCGGCCCAGCGCGTTCTTCGCCCACGGGGTGGTGGGGAGGTTGCCGCCGTAGATCGACGAGCAGCCGGTGGCGTTGGCTATCGTGGCGCGGTCGCCGAACAGCTGGCTCAGCAGCTTGAGGTACGGCGTTTCGCCGCAGCCAGAGCAGGCACCGGAGAACTCGAACAGCGGCTCGAGGAACTGGGTGCCGCGCACGGTGCCGAAGTCGACGCGCGACCGGTCGTTGACGGGGATGGACTCGAAGAACTCGACGGCCTTCTTCTCCTTGTCCCGCTCGAGCAGCGGGATGAGGTTGATGGCGCGCCGCGAGGGCTGGTCCACGGGCTTGACCGGGCAGGCCTCGACGCACAGACCGCAGCCGGTGCAGTCCTCGGCGTAGACCTGGAGCGTGTAGCGCGTCTGCGGGAGGCCCGCCGCGTTGAGCGGAGCCGAGAGGAAGCCCTCGGGGGCTCCTTCGGCGGCGTCGGCCGGGTAGGACTTGGCGCGCAGCACGGCGTGCGGGCACACGAACGCGCAGTTGCCGCACTGGATGCAGGCCTCCGCGTCCCACTCGGCGACGATGTCGGAGATGTTGCGCTTCTCGTACTTCGTCGTGCCCGACGGGTAGGTGCCGTCGACCGGCAGCGCGGACACCGGCAGGTCGTCGCCGCGCCCCCGGAGCATCTCCGCGGTCACGGTGCGCACGAACTTCGGCGCGTCGCCGGGAACGGGTTCGAGCAGGCCGTGCCCGGACCAGGCGTCCGCCGGGATGACCATCTCGTGCAGCATCTCGAGTGCCGAGTCCACCGCCTGGTGGTTCTTGCGCACGACCTCCGCGGACTTGCGGGCGTAGGTCTTGCTAATGGCGGTCTTGATCTTCTCGATGGCCTGCTCGCGCGGCAGGACGCCGGAGATCGCGAAGAAGCAGGTCTGCAGGATCGTGTTGGTGCGGCTACCGAGTCCGGCGGCACGGGCGACCGTGCCTGCGTCGACGACGTATACCTTCACACCGAGTTCAACGATCCTGCGCTGCAGGGGCTCCGGAAGCTGCGCCCAGGTGTCCTCGGGCCCGTAGGCCGAGTTGAGCAGGAGAACCGTGCCTGGCCGGGCGAACTCGAGGATGTCGACGCGCTCCAGGATGGACCAGTGGTGGCAGCCGATGAAGCCCGCCCTGTTGACCAGGTACGGTGCGCGGATCGGGTTCGGCCCGAACCGCAGGTGCGAGACGGTGCGGGAACCGGACTTCTTGGAGTCGTAGACGAAGTAGCCCTGCGCGTAGGTGCCGTCCTCGGAGCCCAGGATCTTGATGGTGTTCTTGTTGGCGCCGACCGTGCCGTCGGAGCCCATGCCGTAGAAGACCGCGCGCAGCGTCTGGGGGTCCTCGAAGTCCATGCCGGGGTCGTAGTCCAGCGACAGGTTCGTGACGTCGTCGTGGATGCCGACGGTGAATCGCGGCCTGGGCGTCTCGGCGGCCAGCTCGTCGAACACAGCGCGTGCCATGGCCGGCGTGAACTCCTTCGACGACAGGCCGTAGCGTCCACCGATGGTCGTGGGCAGGGATCCGCGCCGGCCGGAGGAGACGGCCTCGGCGAGCAGCGAGGTGACATCGAGGAACAGCGGCTCGCCGGAGGCGCCGGCCTCCTTGGTGCGATCCAACACCGCGACGCCGGTGGCGGTCTCCGGCAGCGCCTCAAGGAAGGCCTCCGAAGGGAACGGCCGGTAGAGCCGCACCTGGATGACGCCGACACGGGCGCCCTCGGCGTTCATCCGGTCCACGACCGGGAGCACGGCCTCGATCCCGGAACCCATGATGACGACGACCCGGTCCGCGTCGGGGGCGCCGTGGTACTCGACGAGGTTGTAGCGCCGGCCGGTGAGCTCGGCGAACTTGTCCATCTCGGCGGCGATGACCTTCGGCGCCCACGAATAGTACAGATTGGCGGTCTCGCGGGACTGGAAGTAGGTGTCGGGGTTCTGCGCCGTGCCGCGGATGAACGGATTGGCCGGGCTGAGTGCGCGGGAGCGGTGCTCCAGCACCAGCTCGCGGGAGATCAGCTGCCGCAGCTCGTCGTCGGTGAGCTTGGTGAGGGTGTTGAGTTCATGCGAGGTGCGGAAGCCGTCGAAGAAGTGCACGATCGGCAGCCGGGTGCGCAGCGTCGACGCGTGCGCGACGGCGGCCATGTCGTGGGCCTCCTGCACCGAGGCGGAGCTGAGGAGGCACACGCCGGTCTGCCGGACGGACATCACGTCCTGGTGGTCGCCGAAGATCGACAGCCCCTGCGTGGCCAGCGACCGGGCCGCGACGTGGAAGACGGTCGAGGTCAGCTCACCGGCGATCCGGAACATGTTCGGGATCATGAGCAGCAGACCCTGGGAAGCCGTGAACGTGGTCGACAGGGCGCCGCCCTGCAGCGCGCCGTGCATCGCGCCGGCCGCGCCGCCCTCAGACTGCATCTCGATGACGGTGGGCACCTGCCCGAAGATGTTCGTGCGGTCGTGCGCGGACCACTCGTCGGCCAGCTCCGCCATGGTGGACGAGGGGGTGATGGGATAGATGGAGCAGAGTTCGCTCAGGCGGTACGCGACGTCCGCGGCCGCCTCGTTGCCGTCGATGATGGCCTGCGTGCTCATCGGGGGTTCTCCTCGATCATGTCGATCGCGTGGACCGGGCACTGCTCGAAGCAGGTGGCGCACCCGGTGCATTTCTCGTAGTCGAATCGGTATCGGTTGCCGGTGCCGAGCTTGATGACCGCGTCCTCGGGGCAGGCACCGTAGCAGCCGTCGCACTCGAAGCAGTTGCCGCAGCTGAGGCACCGGTTGGCCTCGTAGCAGGCCTCGTCGTCGCTGAGCCCGGCGACGATCTCGCCGAACCCCTCGAGCCGTTCGGTCATCTCCGACTCTGCCTGGGTGCGGCGGGCGTGGTCGCCGAAGTACCACAGGTTCATGGTGTCGAGCGTGACGATGGGGTGTTTGACCGGCTGGACCCACTCCTCCTTGTTGAGCCAGGCGTCGATGCGCTTGGCCGCCCGCTTACCGTGCCCGACGCCAATGGTCACCGTGCGGTCCGACGGCACCGCGTCGCCACCGGCGAAGATGCCGGGGACGGCGGTCATGAGGGTCTCGGGATCCACCTCGACGACGTCGTCGTTGAAGCTCATCCCCGGGATGGCCTTGAGGAACTGAGTATCGGCCCGCTGACCCAGGGCGAGGATGACGGTGTCGGCCTCGAGCTTCTCGAAGCGCCCGGTGCCGCGCGCCTTGCCGTCCTCGTCGAGTTCCATGATTTCGACCGTCAGGTCCTCCTCGTCGACCGAGGTGATGGTGCGCAGCCAGTTCATCTGGACCCCCTCGGCCTGGGCACCCTCGAGTTCCTCGGCGTGGGCGGGCATCTGCTCGGCCGTGCGGCGGTAGACGACGACGGACTCCTCGGCGCCGAGGCGACGCGCCGTGCGGGCCGCGTCCATCGCGGTATTCCCGCCGCCGTAGATCGCGACGCGACGGCCGATGATGGGCCGCTCGCCGGAGGCGACGTCCCGGAGGAAGCTGACGGCGTCGACGACCCGGCTCGCATCCGCCGCGGGGATGTCCACGCGCTTGGAGATATGGGCGCCGACGGCGACGAAGACGGCGTCGAACCCTCCCTCTCGCTGCGTGGCGAGCAGGTCCTTGATGGGGGTGTTCTGCCGAAACACCACGCCCATGTCCACGAGGCGCTGCAGCTCGGCGTCGAGCACATCCCTCGGGAGGCGGTACTCGGGGATCCCGTAGCGCATCATGCCCCCGGGATGATCGCCCGCGTCGAAGATCTCCACTTCATGGCCGAGCCGGGTCAGGTGGTAGGCCGCCGAGAGCCCTGCGGGCCCCGAGCCGACGACCATCACCCGCCGGCCCGAGCGACGTCGGGGCATGGGGACCTTCCAGCCCTTCTCGATGGCCAGGTCCCCGAGGTAGCGCTCCACCGAATGGATCGACACAGCGGCATCGAGGTCCTTGCGGTTGCAGGCCGTTTCGCACGGGTGGTAGCACACACGACCGTGGATGGCCGGGAACGGGTTGTCCCTGACGAGCTGGCGCCAGGCCGCCTCCGCCTGGCCTGCCTTGATGAGTCGCAACCACTCCTGGATGTTCTCCCCCGCTGGGCAGCCGGCGTTGCAGGGCGGCAGCAGGTCCACGTACACCGGCCGGCGCTCGCGCACGGGGGCCACGCGCCCCGACGTGTGACTGAGATCCGGCTGTACCGTCATGTCCCGACGCTCGAAGGCCATCGTTGCCCCTTCCTGAGCTGAAAGCTACTACTCAGCATCGTAGACGGGCCCTTATCGATCGGGGCGCCGGGGGGCAACTCAGGGCATGAAAAAAAGGGCTGGAACCCTCGCGAGGAGGGTTCCAGCCCTTTTCAATGTTGAAGTCCGGCGGCGTCCTAGTCTCCCACAGCGTCCCCGCTGCAGTACCATCGGCGCTGAAAGGCTTAACTTCCGGGTTCGGGATGGGACCGGGTGTTTCCCTTTCGCTATGGCCACCGGAACACCAGGTG
>JAUHXZ010000041.1 GCA_030426725.1 Actinomycetes bacterium | reverse complement strand
CACGGGGCTCCCATGTGTCGTTGTCGCCTTCAGCCAGGCGAACGTTGTAGTGCACCCTAGTGGCCAGGCAAGACGCACACCGACATCAGGAGCCCTCGGCGCTGCCTCCATGTGCTCCCTACCCTCACTCAGCTCGGCCACCCGACCGCAGGCGTCGGAGGCGGGCAGCATGGGTGTGTCTCGACAGCGGGGGAACCCAATGACCCACTCTCATGGCGGTGTTCGGCGGTGACGACGACTGCGATGGTCCAGGCGCGGCGCACGTCCAATGCCGTTCGGCGCCAGGTGTGAGAGTCGCCGGAACACCGCTGAGGCAATGGTCCAGCAACACCCGCCCACCAATTCGTCTCGCGACGCAACAAGTGTCCCCGTTCTGCTCGGTGCGCTCCTCTAGCATCGTCGTGGGCCTGCTGGAGGCCCAGTGCTCGGGACCGTGGGGGGCTCGGTGGACGTGGGGCAGACAACAGCGTCGGTGGTGAACACGCACCTCCGGAAGGTCGCAGTCGAGATCGTGAACTGGGCCCTGAACCATGACTGGTTCTTCCGATCACTCGGAGCGGCCAACCGGCGATGGGGCTTCCTGGAGTCGATCTTCCTTGCCTACCCGGCCAGCGAGGATTACGCGCTCAACTACGCCTATGCATATCGGCTGGAGACCAACCGATGGAAGCCCTGGCCGACGGGAGTCCTCAGACAGGATGGGCGCTGGATCCTGATGCTGGCCATCGGCGCAACAGAAGCCCACTTCAGGACTGCCGAGAACCGGTGCCATCTACACGCCTTGGCTGAGCATGTGGAGCGACTCCGCATGATGACTCATACAAGCCGCGCGACGTTCGCAGGGGTCTTGCCCGGGCTGTTCGCACGCCACGGCGTCCGTCGGGAGACCCCAGAGGGCGACACCACGGCTCACATTGTGAGCCGGGCGATCGCCAGGGTCCGGGCGGCCCATCCGGTCACGGAAGTTGTCGTCCTTGGTGCCGCGGGCTTCGTCGGACG
Source organism: Actinomycetes bacterium (assembly GCA_030426725.1). Lineage (GTDB taxonomy): Bacteria > Actinomycetota > Actinomycetes > Propionibacteriales > Propionibacteriaceae > Arachnia. The sequence goes on along the minus strand of JAUHXZ010000041.1, from coordinate 21,476 downwards.
GCGGGTCATGAGAACGGTCGAAGGCGATCCGCATGTACACGGGGTGGACCTCACGAACACGGCCGAACGCCCTCCACGATCCGGCTCATGGCTCGTGGTCAATATCGCCAACCGGCACGCGCTTGATGATTGGCTCGACGCCCTCGAGCCAGGGGACGTGGTCCTAAATGAGGTCTACCCACCACCTGGCCGGAAGATGCGCGACGAACTGCAAGATCGGCATGTGAGCCTCTACCACGTCGTTGGCGTAGAGGCATCCGCGTGGCCAAGCTTCCCGTCTGCCTACGCGGGGGCCATCCCGTGCTGCGCGGCACTGCCCTCGCAGGATGCCAATGTCGTGCTGCGATCCTTGACTCACCCGCACACCACAACGAACGCCGCGCCGGGGAACCATCGGAGTCCATCCGCTACTGGCTCAACCAGGCATGACGGCCCAATGGACTGGCGCAGGAGTTCATGACGTCTGACACGATGAGGTGAGGCACGGCGAAAGCCCGCTTCTGGCGGTGTGTGCGCCGGTGGCCTTCCGGCCTTGGCACCTGAGCGCCACGGCAGCGATCGCCCACACACGGTCACGGGGGATCGCCCGTGTGCGCTGGGAGACTCCCCGAAGGTTTGCTACCGCTTCGTCACATGCCTCTCCGTGCTGGACCGGATATCCCGCTCCGGTAGAGGAGGGCGGCCGCTGCACGTCGCGGCCCGATCAACCCAGCGAGAACTCCCAGCCCTGCTCCTCGACGAAATCAGGAAGCGTGAGCCACCGCACTCCCATGGCATCGCAAACATCGGGGATCCTCGGCTTGTCGATGTTGCGGGGAGTCTCCTGTGTGACGACGGCCCCGCCGTGAGCGATCGCCAGCCCGATCACGAATGCGTCCGCACCGTTCCGCGGGCCACCACCGATCCCCAGAAGCTTCGGATGCGCTGCGAGAACCTGGCGCGTCGCCAGCTGCACCTCACGCGTCAGCGGAACGAACAGAGCAGTCTGTTCCTTCGTCCAGGCAGTGGCCTCGTCGTCCTTCTTGAGCACTTCCCGCCGCACCTCGTCGACAGCCCGCACCTGACCGGTGGCGATCATCCGCTCGATCTCGACCCAGAGTGCCTTGAAGTTCTTCGGCTTGAATATCTGCCGTCGACCGTTGATGATCGCACCGCTGTCGAACGAGTAGAACGGCAGCAGTTGCTCGCTCACGAGTCAACCTGCGCAGCGCTAGCCAACCTGGTGATCTGGTCGACCTTGACGCCCAGGTACGTGGCGGCTGTGATGCTGTCGATCGATGACCTTCTATGCGCGGCCGACACGCGTCGGACGTAGCCCTTCCCGAGGTCGCGGGCCTTGGTCGCATAGAAGTTGCCGCCTGCAGACTTCCGCCTCGTCATCGGCTTCGATGCCTGCTCGTCGCGGAAGTCCTCATAGGTCTTCGATGAGACGCGGTTGAGTGTGACCAGGCGCCGGAGGAATGCCTCGACGCTGACACCGAACGGCTTCGCGGCCTCTACCAGGTCAGCAAGCGACCATGGGTCGCCTACCTTGTGCGCGGCCACGAGCTTCGATTGCGTTACGGCTGACGCTGGCATGAGGATCATGGCGGCTAGCGCGTTGCAGCGCGCTTCGAGTTGCCGATCCGGGGAGGTCGCCCGAGTGTCGGTCCTCGTGTCGCACAGGCCTTCGGTGTGCAACAGCAGGTGCACGTACTCGTGCAGCATCGAGAAGAGCCGTCCACGCGTCGCGTCAGCGCCGTTGAGCATGATGACCGGGACCTCGTCGAAGTACAGCGAAAAAGCCCTCATCTCATCGACCTCGACGTCGCCGCCTTCGGTCGACATCACCAGGACACCGGCCTCTTCGAGCGCGTTCGTCCAGTAATTGAGGTGCTTGTACTCGTTTGCCCCCGGGGCGGGGAAAGGCAAGATCGAGAGAGATTTCAGGTGTTTCCGCGCCTTCTCTGCGATGTCCTCATCGCTGGCTGGCAGTGAGAATCGCCAGTCGCTCGATAGCTTTTCATCATCGAGCTGGGCAAGTTCAAGCAGGACATCGCGCTGGGAGTGCGCTCGCCTGTACTCAGCGTGCAGATCGGCCGACCAATCGTTCGAAGATCCCAGCGCGAGCCGTCGGAAGTCGCGGAGGGTACTGAAGCCGGTGGGTGGCGTGGGCAGAAAGAAAACCGCCAGCGCTCGGTTGTAGACCTCGGCAGCCTTCCGGAGCTGAGCAATTGTCGGTCTGATTTCACCGCGCTCCCATTGTTCGACACGATCCTCGGGGAGCTTCAGCTTGCGAGCGGCAGCCAAGGGGGTGAGGTTGGCCGATGAGCGGGCCCACTCCAGCATCTCAGGTTCGACGAGCGCTGGAATTGAGGGCATGTAGACAGTCTCGCCCACAATGGCGGCTACGCTTGGAGACTCTCCGGCCGCTCTCGATTTCACGTGGCTGGGTCCATTCGGGCAATCTGCAGACGACTGCGATTTGCGCGTCGGCAACTGGACCAAGGCGTTCGCGGATCTCCTCGGAGCTGCCGGTGCTCGCGACGTGATCAAGGTGGCTACTAGGTATCCAAAGCGGGGCTGTGGGCAACCGTCGAAATCCACCATGAACTGTCTGGCACCTGGTGACGTACGCCCAAGGGTGCTCCTCCAGCACAGAGGGTAGAACCTGACTATGGGGACTGAGAGATCGTTGCAGATCACCAGTCGTCGAGTCGGATGCGACGATCCATCAGAATTCCCCATGTGTAAGCCGAACCTTGACTGTCCCGAAGGTCGCTCGGTCGGTCGGCGGGCATTAGCTCAAGTGCCTTCTGGAAGTTGGCGCGGGATAGAGATCGATTGATCTCGTGACCGTTGCGGGTCACGCGGACGAACTTGCCTGGAACACGATAGGTGAACTTGAGCCCTGTGCTTGTCTCGAACTCAGTGCCCGCGTTACGTTCGATCCGTGGCCATACCTCGCTGATGTCAGCCATTCCCTCATCTTGCCTCGGCTCAGCGGTGTCCGCGCACAAACTACGTCAGGTGGCTGCAGGCACCCCGGAAGATCCGCTCATGGCGGTGTGGGGAGGGGAACTCTTCGGGCGCTCAAGGGTGAACGGCATCCGTCCCCCGGCTGGGGCCACTCGACGTCCAGGCGTGCGAGCGCTGGCTTGTTTGTGTGTCGGCTCGCTCGACGACCTCGAGGTCGTCGCGGATGTTCGTCAGCCTCCACTCGGCCGCGGCTCCATCAGCGTGGTGGACGGCGATCCGATCAGCGGCGCCTCAGCTTCCATACTCCCGTCGCGGGGTGTCCCGTCGGGGGGATCGGTGGTGTCGCGCTTCCTGTGTCGGAACTCGCGGGGCTTCGGGCGCCGGCACGTGCCCCGGCGCTATCTTCGTCCGGGAACCGTCTAGGCCCCTGTCGATGGTTGAGCCAGTAGATGGGCGATGAGGGCGGCGGTCAGGAGAATGGTCACGAACCCGGGAGCCACGGTCGGGAGCAGTCGCCGGGTACCAAGTGAGCCCAACCAGGACAGCACCGGCGCCAGCGTCGCGAGCGCAAACACTCCCATAAGAAGCCCCATGCTGAGGGTCGAGAGGGCGAAGGGCTGACCGGATGCTGAGATCCCGATGAGAAGCGCTGCGAGCACAACCTCTGCTACTCCCCAGACCGCAACGAGACCCACCAGAGGTGCGCCCCAGGCAGGTCGAGGCCGTGCATCGATCATGCTCGCAAGATACCCCTGCTCCCGTGCACCCTTGTGGTCAGCGCCCGGGCCCCTCGCTTCCTGTGGAGGGGATTTCGGGGGACCATCCGCAATGCGTCGAATCGCGGCATCGGCCGGTTCCGGAGCTAAAAGTCATGCGCAATGACCGGGAGTCCGCCTCTCGTGCTCCAGCTGGTCGGCCGAAAGCACCCGCTCATGGCGGTGTGGGCGAGGGGGGCCTGGTCGATTTCGGTCCCCGAGCGCGCCGCACTGTCGTGCCGCTCTCGGCACCCGCCCTCCCGAAGCGCACGCTGTCCTCTTGTGATCACTGATGACGACGAGCACCCAAGTGAAACCCGATAACTCCGATTACGACGAGCGAGCCGGCGAAGACCAGGGCTAAGCCCCAGACTTGTCCGGACTGTAGAACCAGGGTGGTGGACCACGGTTGGTCCTCAAGAGGGGCGTAGGCGAACCACCCGAAGGAACTCGGGCCCGGTCCCGCGAGCGCGAAGGCGATGATGCCTGCAACAGCGAGAGCGGCACCGATACCGCCCAGGACCAACTGCGGTACAGCTCGTGCGTTCGCCATGGACAGCATTGTGGCATGGGCCGGAGTTGCCACGCGCGATGGCTGGAGCCAAGCCTGGGACGCGACGACCACACCTCCTTCGCGCAGCGCGGGCAAGCACGGCGTCTTGCCCGAGGACGCGGTTCGGGCCGCCGACTGGCCCCTGTGGATCGAGCCATTGGACGAAGACTCCCGCTCATGCCGGTGTGCGAGGGTAAGTCTTCGGCCACGGGGACGGGGGTCCGCACCGGTACGTGCCGCGCTGAGCGGGGGGCGATGAAGGCCGCGCTAGCGCTGCGTCAGTGAGGCGACCATATCCAGGACGGGACGACGCATGTGCCCGACTTAAGTTCATCCGCATCACAAAGCCCTCTAGCGAGGTCAGTCGGGCAGGCATGCGGTGACGGGCCGGATTGCCAGCCCATCAGGCCTTGCGAGGACCCAGTTGATGGCGAGTTCTGGGTGGCGCTGGTTGAAGCCCGCGCGGAGCGCTGAGCGGATTGGGGCGGGTCGCGCCGGGGTGCGGCAGGTCAAGGAGCTATCTGCGGACCGAGTGCCCTGTTAGGTTCTCGCTGTCGGTCGATGTTGGGGGGGCGGAAGTGGCGGATTTTGGCTTGGGGAAGACATATCGCCTCGCGGAGAGCGTGTTCTTCGTGGAGTCCGAGATTGATTGGATTCAGGACGAGAGACTGTCGAAGGACTGCGGGTACCTTGGTGACCCGGTCACCACAGTCAAGCAGGGAGTCCGCGGTGATGCTGGCGACGGACTCCTTGAACTCGAGCAGTCTGAGCGAGGCGACAGCACTGCGAAGATCACCTGGACCGGAGACGGCCGAATCTCTTCGTTGTCGTACAACTCTGTCGGCGTCGGGTCGAAGGTCGTCGGGGCGGGGGCGAAGCTGCTTGCCACCATCGCAGGGACGGCGCTACGCGCCGCACCGGTACCCGCCGCGCCGGTATTGGGGCTCCTGGGCCTGAGGGGGTTGGCTGCGAGGGTGGCACCCAACCAGCAAGGATGCCCGCCGGTTGAGGCCGCGGTACGCCGGGCTTGGGAGGCTGATCACGAGGACGCGAAGGAGCACAAGGCTGCCTATGAACAAATCGCCGCGAGTGCCACCAGCAAGCTGACCGAATTGCGGAAGTCCGTGGTGGAGAAGGGGCCCGACGAGGCGCCATATGGCGAGATTGCACGCATCCGCCAGATCGAGGCGGTGCTCGACTCGGCGCTGAAGGAGATCGCCAAGGTGGAGGCGATGTTCACTGCGTGGAGCGAGGCACGACTGACTCGCATTCCGCGGAAGGTGTCCTTCGCAATAGGGGTCGACGAGGTGCCGGTACACAAAGACCGCACGGATGAGAGACCCGCGAGGAATCCCCTTGAAGTGTCGGAGAAGGACGATCCGGCCCTGTTCTCGCTGTGGAACGTCTGCGGCCTGTGGATTGAGGTTGGCCCGACCTTCAGCCACGCCGGGTGGAGACCCAATCCGGTCGGCACCCAAGCGGCGGGAGATCGCGTCTATTGGCGGCTGCCCCAGCCTGCAAGCCTGTGGGTTTGGAGGCGGGACTCGGAGGGTGCTGCTGTGCTCGATCAGGTTGTAGACACCATGGTCGTGGACCGGTTCAGCGACACCGGATCCCTTCCGATCGAAGGTAGGTACTTCGGCGAGGCTGCTGTCGACGTGACCTTCGACGAACTCGGCTTCCCTGCAACGACATCTCAATCCGACAAGAGCGCAGCTGGCGCGGTCGCGGACGGCCTCGCAGGGCTCCCTGGGCAAATCCAGGAGGGCTTGAGTGCGGTCGGCACAATCGCCACGACGACGAGTGAACTGCGCGATGCCGCTGCGAAACGACGACTTGCTGAGGTCACGAGGAAGGTCGACCAGCGGTCGAAGGAGTTGGAACTGCAAGGTATCAATGCGACGGCGGATAGCTACGCGGAACTCAAACGCCTCCAGCAACAAGTCGAGATCGCAGAAGCGCAAAGTACTCTCGCTCCGCCCTCGCCCACAGAACTGAGCCGCTTGGAGAATGACCTGGCCGAAGCCACCGCCCGGCGTGATCTCGAGGCCGTGAACCGCGCACGGGCCCAGGAGTCTGAACTGGCTGCGACGCAGGCAGAAATCGCTCGCTTGCAGGCGCAGATCGACTTGCTCACGCTTCAGCGAAAGGTCTGACTCGGTCGAACAGATTGATTGGCCGGCGCCTCCCGAGGTTCTACCAAGACTTGCATGCTGACCGCCCGTGGGTGTGGTCAGTACCACGAGTGGTCGACTCAGCGCCGCTGGCGAGGGTGACACCCGCTCATGGCGGTGAGGGAGTCGGGATAGCTTGTCGGTGGCGGCTCCGGGCCGCGCTTCTCCGTCTGCAGCGCGGCGGTCCTTACAGTCTTGGAGACGGTCGGGTGGTTGCGGTGTAGATGGCTTCGGCGAGCCTGTTCGTGTGGTGTGGGGTGAGGTGGCGGGTGACGTTGTCCCAGATGTCGTTGCGTTCCTCGGAGAGGGCGAGGTCGACCAGGCGGATCCCGGGGGTGGGGAGGCTGTCGTGGGGTCGGATCGGAAGGTCGATACGGCGGGTGTCGCAGTGGGTGGTGAACCATGCGGCGTAGGCGGCGCAGTCGTCTCCGGTGATGTCGAACCATGTGCTGGTCAGTGGCCAGCGGGTCCACAGCTGGTTGTTGTGCCACAGCATCCAGGCCCGGGCGCGGGCCTGGAGGGCGGGTTCGCCGATGTGCAGGTGGCCGAGCCATCGCCGGAATCGCTCGGGGGCGTCGGGGTTGGGTCCCGCTGTTCGTGGGCGGTTGAGGACGGCCGCGCCGTATCCGGCGGCCTGGAGAGCCCACGAGCGCTCGGCGGGGGTGGTGGCCAGCTGGTAGAAGGGACGGAGCCAGTCCCATTCGGTGCGGAGCCGGTCTCGAACAATCCACCAACCCGGGAGGAGTGCGACCTGGTCCGGGCCGTCGGTGCGCGCTGCGCGCCACAGGTTCCGGAGCGCGCCGCCCGGTTCCGGAATCGTTGGCCCGAGCAGCGACTGCGTCTCCGCTCGGCCCGGGTCGTGGGAGTCGCGGAGGCTTCGGTAGAGCTCGGCGGGTGCGAGGCGCTGAAGGGCGCGCCACACGCGCGTCTCGTCAGTGCGGAGGGCGTGTTCGACGAGGATGATCTCGGCGGCAGGGAGGTCGGGGCTGTAGGGATCCGCATCGGTGATGGGGCTGCGGCTGGCGTCGACGCGCTGCTGGGTGTGGGTGATGAACCGGCCGACGTGAGCGTCGGTGATGTCGAAGCGGAGACTGGTGATAGGTATCGGGTTCCATTCCCTGCCGCCGATCTCGAGGATGTGGGCGAGGTATCGGGCCTGAAGATCCGGGTCGCCGATGTCTAGGCGGGTGAACCAGTCGACGAGTTGTGCGGCGTGGGCGCCTCCGGTCTCCAGGATGGGGGCGCCGAAGTCGACGAAGTTGAGGATCAGGAACCGCTCGTGCGGGGTGTCGGCTGCCCGGTACACGTCCTGCAGTCGGTCGGGCTCCTCGGCGAGCAGGTCCTCCCATTCGTCGAGCAGCGACGGCTCATCCAGCGACAGCCGCGCGATGCCGCGCTCGCGGACTGGGTTCCAGAACCAGGAGGCCGCCTCGCGTGCGTTCACCGTGCCGCCGCCCGACCGGGTCGCTCCACCCGCGCCGAGGACACGGCGGGTCGCGCCTTGCTGGGGCGGCGGTGCCTGGTCACAGGCTGATCCTAGAACCGTGACCGGGCCACCCGGCCGGGGCGTCGCGGGGGGTTTCGCCGCGGCTGCCCGCGGCGGGCGGCTAGGGTGCCGTCGAGGGGCGCTGAGAGGGGGGATGGGATGGTGCTGGTGTAGTTCGTGATCGCGGTACTCGTCACCGCCGTGACGGGGCTGCCCGCTGACATTCCCGAATCGGTGGGAGGAGATGACTGGGTGGTGGTCAGCTACGACGTCGCGGACGAGGATCCCGCGATGCTGCGCCTGCTGGGTGTCGAGGTGGCCGCCGATCAGGCGTTGCAGATCGCGGGGATCGGGATGATCGACGGGAATGAGGTCGGCCGGGGCACCTATGACATGTACTTCGCTGGCACCGACCGGAACGCGATGTGGGACATCATCGAACCCGTGCTTGCCCAAGCCCCCGAGGCATGGACGACAGCCGAGTTGCGTGACGGGCTCGATGACCCGTCCCCGATCATCATCGACAGATGACCCGACCCAGTGTCGCCCGGCACCGTCGACCCCGGGCCGGTGACATCGGCGACCTTCCGATCGACTGGGACGCGTACGCCCGCAGGGTGGCCCCCTTCTGGGATGCGGTTCGTCGGGTCCGTGCCGGTGACCCCGACGCGTTGGGCACTGCTGTGGCGTACCTGGTCGAACGGCCACGGTTCTTCGGCTCCGGGTACCTGTTCGAGCAGACCGCGGCAGCGGTGGCCGTGGGACCGGACGCCGGGGCGTTGGCCCGTGACATCCGCGCCGTGGTAGTGACGGAAGCACGTGCTCCGCTGCGGAGGGAAACCCGTTACGTGGCACGTCTGGCCGCCCGCTACTGGAACGACGCCCTCAAGGCACAGCTGGAGGCGATCCCCGGCCCGGCCGCCCGACTGCTCCTCACCCGCGCACCCGAGATCCGCGCCTCCTACCGCGGTTCAGGCCTCCTGTCCAAGCGCGCCTGACCAAACACCCGCTCATGGCGGTGTGCGATGGCGGGCTCCGGGGCATCGATGTCCCGATCGCGCTACTGCCGATGGGCGTACGTCGCAGGTGCCACACTGGGCCAGCGTGGCTCGAGGTCTGCTCGACGCGGGGGGCTTCAGACCCCCGATCCACTCACTTCTGCGAAGACCCTCTACTTTCGGCTAGAGCAGACCAGACCCAGCGCCTATCTGAACAGTCACGCCGATATCGTCCCTGTTAATACTCAGGAATGAAGGAGATTGACGTGAAGAAGAGGATTGCTTCAGCTCTCATGGCCGTAGTCGTGGGCATCGCCCTCGCCGGTTCCATCACTCCGCCCGCACACGCGGCAAGCGGCTGCACCAAGTACAGCGGCTACTACACTTCGAGTGCCCACTGTTCGTCCGGCAGCGGGTATTACCAGGTCATTGTCCAGTGCCAGAGCCCGTGGGGCAGCAAGTTCTTCAGGTATGGCAACGGCGTCAAGGCGGGCAGCCCCTGGACCAGTTACGCAAGCTGTCTTCCTGGTGGCCATGTCATCTGGACAGGCGTCGGCCACTGGGGCTGACGTCCCACTGGTGCGCGGATGGCCCACGGCGCGCCTGAGTCGAGTCCAGATGACAATCGAAACCCGGAGTGTTTCATAGCGGGCCTCGAATTCCCCGTTGGGTCCGTAGCCCATGTCGTTGTCGCTGCTCCGCAGGCTGAACGAGCATCGCAACGGCGGCTGTTCGTTCACGCTCCGCCGTCTATTGTGAGCGCCCCCACAAGCCAGATACCGCACGACGTTTCGCGCCACCGCTGGGGCACCCACAGGCGCTCCCCAAAGCGGTCGGAGGACACCGTCAAAGACCCGCCACGCACCGGGAGCCCGACGGCACGTTTTACTACAGCAACGAACCCAACATGCTCGACCAGTTCCTGGCCAACAAGCACATGATCACCGGCCGCGCGCCGATCCGCGTCGACGAGACCTCCGTCGAGATCGTCCGGTTCCCCGGAATGTTCGACGAGCGCTCCGACTACCCCGCACCGATCCTGTTCGGCAGACCACCGGAGACGAACCACAGCCCCGACGGGTGTCGTCGTAGATGAACGCGACGTCGATCGCGCGCCGGTCCTGGCTGTCGGCGTGGACCACGGCGTATCTGGTCCGTCCGAGGCGGGCGGCGAGGTTGTCGACCAGCAGGTCGACGACGTGCCGGTTCTCGACCTCGCAGATGCCGAGGAGGTCGGGTCCGGCCCCGTTGTTCATCTGCGCGATCACGGAGGCGAGCTGGTCGATCGGTCCCGCACGGCCGGGGTCCAGCCGCGGAACTCGCGGCCGATGGCGCGCTGGACCTTGTCCGGTCGCCGGTCGGGTGGTGCGTTCTCCTCGTCGAACACAGTGATGTCGTGGTGTCGGGCACCGTGGAGAACCAGGGCCTCTTCTATGACCGCTTCGAGCATGTCGTGCTGTTGAGCGCGCCCCTCGATGTCCTGCTCGACAGGGTGGCCCGGCGGACGAACAACCCGTACGGCGGGGCTCAGTCGCACCGCGACGAGATCGCCAGCTACGTTGACAGTGTCGAGCCGCTCCTGCGCAGCAGTGCGACGTTGATTCTCGACGGGCGACGACCGGTCGCCCGGCTGGCCGATGAGATCGAGACCCTCCTCACGCGCACGCCCTGATCCTCAAATCCTGGCGCCCTATCGATCGGCGCCCACTTGGGGGGCTCCCCGTGCGGGGTGGGTAGTCCGGTCGACGTCGCCCCGGAAGACGCGAAGCCGGTTCGCGGCGGCGGCGCTGTCGGTGTGTCGTCGGTGGGCGGCGCGTGCGGGCCAGGGTTGGTGTTTCTCGGCGCAGGCGACGCGTTGCTCGCGGGTGTGGTCGAGGTAGGTGGGGAGGTCGTAGCGGTGCCATTCGGCCAGCGGCGCTGGCCCGGTTGCCTGGCCCGCGATGAATCGCTGCGCCGCGAGCGCGGCAAGGAGTCTGATCAGGGGTGGATGTTCTGGCCAGCAGGCGGGAGTGAGGTCGTGGCCGAACCAGGCATGTTGCGTGTTGAGCCAGATGACGACTTGGTCGAGCCACATCCAGGTGTCCCACCTCAGCCGGGGGTCGGCGATGCTGGTGGGGTCCCAGAATCGGGGCAGGATCTCCCCGGTCTTGCGGATCTGGTCGGCGTCGTCTCCGCCGTGGGCGATCCGCTCGAGCTTCCACAACGAGCTCTGCATCCGCTCGGAGGGTTCCGGGAACGGTGCTAGCAACTCATCCATCAGAATCCTCCTTCGGGTTGGTCGGTGAGGCCGAGGGTGCGGGCGGCTGCGTGCGCGAGCGCGGTCCGCTCGACGACGCCGCTTCCGGGACCGTCGTCGCGTGGCGCCGTGATCCGGTCTCTTGCTTCTGCTTGTTGGGTGAGGAGTTGTCGGCCGGGTTTCCCGTCGATGGCCCGGTGCAAGGTGGCGATGATGGGTTTGCCGTTCTCGGCCACGACCAGCGCGGTGCGGGCGGGAAGTTCCCTGAGCTCCTCGGGCCGAATGACGGGGGTGTCCTCCCCGTGCGTGGTGACCGATCCGCGGCTCCCGTGTTGGTGGTTGCGGCGGGTGATCCGGCGGGTGCCGAGGAGGTCGCTGATCTCGCGGTTGAAGGCGGTGTCTTTGGAGCCGCCGAAGATGATCAGGCTGTTGGTGAGGTCCTTGACGGCGCGGGCCTGCTGCTCCCCCATCACCCGGACGAGCTGCCGCCACGTCTGCGAGGCCCAGATGAACGAGATCCCCAACGCGCGCTCGTTCGCCATTCTCGTCGCCAGTGTCGGCAGCGGCGCCGTGGAGGGGAGTTCGTCCAGGCAGGTCAGCATCGGCGGACACAACCTCCCCCACCCCGACTCGTTCGCGAGGCGCAGGGCGGTGTCGAGGACGTGTTCGGCGACGGCGGTCATCAGGGGCGAGGCGGACACGTACGGGTCCTCCCGGCCGAGCAGATAGATCGTGCCGTTCCGCCGGATCAGGTCCGCAATATCGACCGCGGGCCGGTCCTTGCCGGGGATGCAGCGGTTGCGGCGGTCGCGGGTGGCGAACAGGGCCAGTGCCTGGTCGACGGTGGATTTGGTGTTGCCGGCGGTGCGGTCGTCCGGGTTGTTGACCGCGCCCGCGAGGAGGCCGGCCCAGTTGGGTTCGGCCATCGGGTGGACGCGGAGGATCTCCGCGGGGAGGGTCGCGGTGCGGGGGTTCGCGGCCCATTCGAGAACGTGGTGGAGGGTGTAGCCGGCCAGGGCGGCGGCGTGGAGGTAGCACTGGATGACTTTCGCGGCCTCGGCTGCGTAGAACCGGGCCGCGGACGTGTTGTCGTCGCCGCCTTGGATGGTGCCGGCGCAGAACGCCTTGGCGCGTTTCTCCGCGACGGTGGCGTCGACGCATCCGTCGACGGGGTCCCAGATCAGCTCCGGGAGTCCGGGGGCGGCGCCGAACGGATCCAGCACCGCCACCGGCCCCCTCGCCTGCCTTGCCGTGAGGGTGAGGAGGAGGTCGTCGGGTTTGGTGAGGGTGACCAGTGCGGCTCCTGGGGCCTGGAGGAGGGCGGGGGTGAGGATGTCGAGGGTCTTCCCGGAGCCCTGGGGGCCGATGGTGCCGGCGGTGCGGTCCCACGGCTGCCACAAGTCGACCCCCGCCGGCACCTTGCTGGTGCCGATCCGCCAACCGACCTGCGTCGGATCAAACCCGACACGACGGCCAGAGCTTCGGGGCAGCAGGTTCATCGTGGTTCCTTTCGGTAGAGGTCGGGGCGAACAACGGCCCGAATCGTCCGGAGGTGTCCGATGCCGAGGAGTTGGTGGGCCTGCACCGTCGAGGCCATGCCCCGGTATCGGCGCGTCGCGGCCCACCGCGCTGTGGGGATGAGGGCGGCGAGCAGGGTGGCGGTGAAGATGACGATGGCCAGGACCCATGCCACCACTGCGTTGCCGCCCGTCGTGTCGACGTAATCGAGTCCGGCGCCGAGATCGCCGGTGAGGATGCCCCCGGTGCTGGCGATGAGTTGAGAGGTGTCTGGCCAGTGCCATCCACTGCCGGCGAGCAGGAGGGCGAGGGAGCGTCCCGCCTGCGCCGAGAGCAGCGCCACGATCGCCGTGGCGAGCAGGGTGGCGGCGGCGGGTTCCCAGGTCCAGGCGTATCCGTCCTGATGCTGTTGTGGGCTCATACCTAGTGGAACCCCAACCGGACCAGGCTGTAGAGGATCAGACTTCCGCGATCGCCACAGCGATCCAGCCATAGAACGCGGTCGGTTCGGGAATGAGAGTGACATCCACCGCGGCGCCGGTGTCGCGACGGTGCCGCGTGACGATCCGCAACGGCTCCGCGACCACCACGTGCACCGGGCCAACCGGACCGGCCGCGAGCGGTGTGTAGCGGGGGTCGTCGAACGCGTCGATCAACGCCTCGGCGGCCACCCCGGACAGTTGATCGCGTCGGCTGGTGTGATCTGCGGTGAGCCAACCCGCCACGACCTGGGTGGCCGCTGCAACAGCGGCTGTGACGTCACTGCTGGCGGGCGCACCCGCGTGGCCGGGACCCGCTGCGATCGCGGGGGGCTGCTCGTCGTCGCCGATGACCCCCTCCGGCACGCCCGCCGACGCGGAGCCGGTGAAGGAAGTGGCCGACACCACCGACTGAGCGGTCGACGGGGCACTCTCGGCTGCGGGTGTGCAACTGACGGCCCCGGCCGCGAGGAGCACCGCGCAGACCGCCGTGACCACAGGTCGCCAAGTCATGGGGTGACGCCCCTGGACGCGAACCACTGCTCCGGGTCGACCGGGGTGCCTTTGACGCGGATCTCGAGGTGGAGGTGAGGGCCGGTGGCATTGCCCGAGGCCCCCACCGTCCCGATCACCATGCCGGCCGAGATGTGCTCCCCCACGGTGACGTCGATCGACGATTGGTGGGCGTAGTAGATGACGGTCCCATCAGCCGTGGTGGCCTGGGTGAGGTTCCCGTAGGCGCCGGTGTTGGTGATGGCGGTGATGGTGGCGTCGGTGACGGCCCGGATGGGGGTGCCGGTGGGGGCGGCGAAGTCGAGGCCGGTGTGGCTGGCGGTCCAGCGGGCCCCGAAGTCCCCGAACGTCGCGCTGATCACGTAGCCGTCCAAGGGCAGCACCGTCTTGCCGCTGTCGACGGCTCCGGGGATGCCGGTTCCCTGGTCGCCCGCGACGGAGATGTGGACGTGGTCGAGGTGGGCGGCGGACGGGTCGTCGCCGGTGTAGCAGGAGGCGTCGATGCCGCAGCGGCGCCAGCCCTCCTCGGCGCGGGCGATCGACCACAGATGTTCCCGCCAGATGACGTACGTGACCCCGAGCCCCGCCGCATTGGTCCGGGCCCACTCGGCGATCTCCTCCCCCAGCGCGATACCCGTCTGCGTGCTGTAAGCGGGGATCATGGCGTCGATGGCGCGGCCCGTGCCATGGTCCCGCGGATCACCCAGGCGAAGGCCGTAAAGGGTGGTGATCTGCGGCCAGTTGGCGTGGATGCACCGCAGCACCCGCAACGCGTCGGGAGTGAGGCCCTGCTCAACCCGCAGCCCGGTCGCCGGGCAATCGAGGTCGGGGTTGAGCGTGCCACAGTTCGCCAGCCCGCCCGGATTCCCGGCAAACAGGGAGACGAGGGTGCGGGCGAGGGCCTCATGCCGGCTGTAGGCATCCGGGAACGCTGAGACCTGAACGGCTTGGGCGGCCTGGGCGACGGTCATTTGCTGCCAGCCGTCGATGTCGAGGAGTCCGGGGATGTGCCAGCCGTCGAGGGTGGTGTGGCCGGTGAAGAACCCGCGAGCCTGGTAGCGGTCGTCGGCGAGGATGGTCAGGTTCTCGGTTTGGGTGGTGCCGTCGGCGTACCAGCCGACCAGGGAGCGTTGCTGGAACAAGCCGACATCGCCGTCCTCGTTGGGGGTTGCGGCGGCGGGGTTGGCGCCGAGGGTGGACTCGGTCATGGCGGCGGCGATGCCGACGATCGCCCCGGCGGTGCCGGCGCCGGTGTCCAGGGCGACCGCGTAGATCGTGGCGGCACTGTCCAGCTGCCCCGCGTCCAAGTTGATGGTGGGTGGGGTGTCGCCGTCCCAGCCGGCGCAGGTCGCCGCCACGGCTTGGGTCTGGTTCTGCGGCCCGGCCAGCGCGCCGGCGAACACGATCACCGGCGCCACCGGCAACATCAACATCGCTCCCACCGCCACCAGCGCGCGGATCATCGCCGTGCCTCGGGGGGAACGTTCGCGCGAACGTTCGGGGGGACGTTTGGGGGGATGTTTCGCGTGATGTTCTGGTTGGTGTCTGTGAGGGGTGCTTCGAGGTCGGGGTGGAGGGTGAGGGCGACCTTGTAGTGGCGGGGCCCGACGCAGGCCAGGGCCCGGCCCTTGCCGTTCATGGCCCACCCGGTCACGACGTCGCGGGCTGTGGGGCCGAGGTCGAGGAGGTGTTCGAGGTCGTCGGCGATCTCAGGGTCCTGGCCGAACAGGATCCTCGTGTCTGCGAGGTGGAGCAGGTCCTTGGCGATCTGCTGCGCCTGGGAACCGGCATGCCCGGCGCCGAGGTAGTCCGACGGCTTGTGCGCGTTCGCGATCTCAATGTCCCCATTCGACCGCGACAACCTCAGATCGGCATCGAACGAGGCGACGGCGCCGGTGCCGAGGCGTAGCTGGCGCCAGACTTCGTCGCGGACGTTGATCCTGCGACGCTGCGATGTTTGGCGGGCTGCGGTGCCCCAGGAGTTGAGGCACATCAGCGCCATCCCGATCGCATCATCACCCAACGCCATCAGACGCGACAACGACAGCGACTGGATCGGGGCGTCCCAGTCGATCCGGATGGTGGTGGGGGCATCGAAGATCCCCACCAACGGCCCAGACACGAGTTGGGCGACGGCGTCGCGGAGCAGCCGCGTGTCCCGCAGAAACGACTCCCGATCTGAGTATCTGAGGTCGGTGATGAGCTGCTGGTCGGGTGAGTGGAGGTGCTGCCAGATCTCGGGGATCACGATCGGCCGCAGCCCGCGCGTGTCGGTGGTGGCGTGGGTGAGGTGCTCGAGGATGCGGCGCAGGATCTGCGCCTCGGTCGGCCCGACCGGCACCTTGGCCTCCCCCAACGTCTGAGCCGAAATCAACGAGCTCAGGAGCTGGAGTTGCCGGCCGAGGATGATCCCCACCCTCCTGCTGTGCTCGGCGCGGGTGAGGTGGTTCCAGTCGGTGGCCAGCGGTCCGGGGTCGAGGGGATTCAGCCTCGCGGGCTGTCCGGGGCCGATCGAAATGGGTTCGACGCCGAAGTGGCGGCACATGGGTTCGTATTCGTCTTTGGGGTCGCCGAGGATGAGGGCCTGGTAGCCGAACGCGAACATGCGGTTGAGGAACGCCTTCACCCATGCGGACTTCCCGCGGCCGGGTTTCCCGAACACGAAGATGTTCGGGTTCGTCACCGGCACCGCATCATCAAGCACCCAGCCGTGGGGGTCGACGTAGAACGTCGCCCCGGACAGCATGTCGGTGCCCATCGGCGCCCCCGACACAGGCAACGGCGTGCCGGTGAGGAACGGCCAGAACACCCCCGCCTGATCCGACGTCATCCGATACCGCCTGACCGGGGGCCGGGACGCCACCCAGCCGGCGCCCTTCTTCGGGCGGCCGCGCCAGGACGGCGCCGAGGGAAACACCCGCTGACTCTTCGCCCGCTGGGTGGTGGGTGTGGTGGGGAGGGTGTGGCCGAAATCGGCCAGGAGCCGGTCGATGCTGCGGCCCATGATCAGTGGTCCCGTCGCCGGAGGCTGATGCCCAGGGGGATGGTGGCGGTGGTGAAGGCGAGGTCCTGGGCCATGTCGAGTCGTTGGGGGGCCATGCCGCCGCGGCGGATCGCCGCGTCCAGCCGCCGCCCGTACTCCGCCACGGGGGCGGTGTTGGGGATGGTGGTGGCGCACAGCGCGTAGGGGTGGGACATGGCGGCGCCGAGGGCGAGTTGGGTTTCGGCCTGGTCGAGGCGGGCCTGCCGTTGCCGGTCCTTCGCCCCCGTCCTCACCCCCAGACGATCCTTCAACCCCTGCCCCAGGGACTGGCCGAACTCCTGCTGCGCCGCCTTCCGATCCGCCGCGGACTGCTTCTCGATCGGGAACACCACCGCCACGGAGCGCCGCTCTACCGGATCCGACGGCGCCAGCACCGGACCCCACACCCCCATCGACGCGCCCCGCTCCGGCAGCTTCACCGTCGAGGTGACCGTGCACCACGCATCATGCGCATAATGCCGAACGGCGGTGAACGCCTCACTCGGCCCCGCCAACGCCCACGGCACCCGCCCGAACACCCCCGGCTCGGAGGCGGCGTCGATCAGCGACGTGCGGTCGCCGGGGGCGAAGCCGAGCCGCACCACCTCCGCCAACTCCGGCGAACTCAGCCACTCCACCCGACTGGCGCCCATCGGCCCCGTCAACACAGCGCCGATCTCCCCGGTCAGCGTCATCAGCGTATTCATCCGGCTGACCAGTGGGTTGCCGGCCGTGTGGCGGGCCTCCTTCGCGAGGCGCGTGTCGGGGACGACGATCGTCACGAACGATTCGGTGCGGATCCCGGCCTGGGACCAGCGCAGATGCTCGATCTCGGTGGCGACACTCGTCGCCGGAGCATTCGGGTCGATGTTCGCCCGCAGCCACAACTCACGCTCGGTGCAGTCGTCCGGCGTCGCCCGCACCATCAGGTGGATCTCGTCGACCAGCTCACCGCGGGCGGCGGCATCGAGGAGTTCGGTGAGCCCGGCGGTGTAGCGGTCGAGGGTGGCGTCCGGGGCCATGCCGACACCGGGATGCTCCACCCGCGCCGTCACCGCCCACGTCCGCGCCGCGGAATGCTTGACGATCGCCACCCGCCGTTGGGTCAGGCCGGTGGGGGGTCCGTCGAGGACCTCCACCCCGGCCAGACACCCGGGCATATCCAGCTGATCCAGGTCGCGCAGTGTTCCGGTGGCGGCTCTGGATCGGTAGTGGAGCCAGCCGCCGAGCCCGGCGACAGCGAACGCGGCGGCCGCGGTGAGCCATCCGACGGCGGGCCGGCCACCGAGGGGAACGACGGTGAGGAACAACAGCACCCCCCACACCCCGGCCCAGGCGAGGCCGGCGAGCCAGCGCTGGTCACTGATCGCGATCCACGTCGGGAACGTCGCCAGCGACAGGAACACCAACTGCGGAACCGTCAGGCCCCAGATCACCCCCGACCTCGGCGCCCCGTACGTGCTGAACACCCTGATACTCATGACTCCCCCTCCGTGTCCCTAATGGCGGTCGGCGGCTGCCCACCAGCACGAGCCGCGCCAGTTGATGTCTGGATCTGCGCCGAGCCGCCCTGCGTTTGGGCTGGGGTGCGTCGGGTGATGTCGCTGGCCGGGTCGTACGGGTACGACAGGTCACCGACGCCCATGCCGGCGTTCGTGTCCGATACCAGACCGGTTGCGCGGGCGCCGACGTGCTGGAACCCGTCCACCAACGCCTTCGCACCAAGCACCACGCCCGCGGCCACCGCACCGACCGGGCCTGCCGCCGCGGCGAGGCCGGTCGCGCCGGCACCGGCCGCCGCACCACCCGCGGACGTCCCACCCGCGGCGCCGGCGGAGGCCCCACCGGCTGCTGCTCCCCCGCTACCCGCCGCACCACCCGCGGCGCCTCCGGCCGCCGTCCCGCCGGCAGCACCGGTTCTGAGGCTGGAGGTTTCGGCGGCCGCGGCCCGGCTGGCCGTCGCCGACTCACCCGTGGTGGCGCGTGTGAGGGCGGTGCTTGCCTGTCCGGCACCGGTGGAGGCGCCGGTGGTGCCGGCCAGCCCTGCGCGGAACGATGCCCCCGAGGTGGTGCCGGGGTCGACGAACGCGAGCATCCGGAACAAGGCGACCGGGGAGAGGGCGGCGATCGCGATCATCACCACCGCCGGCAATGCCAACGCCACCGCCTCCTGGCCGGAATCCTCCAGCCCGAGCGCCACCCCCGACGCCAACTGCACCCCCAAACCGAGCATCAACGTCATCAACAACGGCGCGACCGCCGCGGCGTGGAACCAGCGAAACGCCTTCCAAAACCACGCCTCGAACGGCCGATACAACAGGCCGGCGGCGGCGATCGGCGCGGTCGCCGCGATCACGATCAACGACACCGCCCGACCCAGCATCACCACCAGATGCGCCAACGACGCAAGCCACAGCACCAGGCCGAGCAGCAGGAGCACGGTCGCCGTCGTGCCCGAGGTCACCCCCTCCGCGAAGTCCAGCCCCGACGGCTCCCACTCCCCCAGATCCGCCGTGCCGAGCAATTGGAGGCGGAGCGCTTTGTTGAGGCCGGCGACGGCGGTGACCAGGGCGGCGCCGTAGGTGTACCAGAGGCTGCACACCAGCAGGAACTTGATTGATCCCCAGATCGCCGAACCCAACCCTGAGGCGTCGCGGCGGATGACGGTGCCGATGAGCTGGACCAGCAGCAGCACCACCGCCACCGTCAACCCGACCCACAACGTCAGCCCGTAGATCTGCCGGAGCCCGGAGGAGTCGCCCTCCGGGTTGAGGCCGGGGATCAGGAACACATCCCCCAACTGGAGGATGGTGCGCATCACCCACAGCCCGGCGGACCACACCGACATGCAGATCGCGACCCAGGCGTCCACGAAGATCTGCCCACCCGCCGCCGCGAGATCGCTGAACATCTTCCCGATCGCATCCCACATGTCACACGTCCTTCCAGGTCAGCCAGCCCGCCTCCACGGCGAGGTCGGTGCCCGGCCACGTCGCAGGCGCCGGCACCGGATGCGACCCAGCACCGATCACCCACCTGCCGCCTTGCCAGGCCATGCGCTCGCACAGCCCGAACGCCAGGCTGGCCTGGTCGCGGTAGGTGTAGGTCAGCCGGACCAGGACGCAGGCGACATGCCAGTCGTCGCCGTCGGAGCCCTTCACCTGCCCTCCTACGGGGGTCACGAGCATCGATGCCGATCCCGGCAGGCCGTCGCTGAGCCGCCCGGCGGCCAGGAAGTCCTGGATCAGCGTGAGCACAGGCCACGTCCCACCCGAGCCAGGCGCCTCGGACCACGCGGCTTCGACGCGCTGCGCATGGTCGAGGCTCATCGCGGAGAGGACGGAGACTGCGATCTCGCCGAGCTGCCCCACCGCGCCCTCCGGGGTGTGGGGGTAGCCGGTCGGGATCCCTTCCGGTCCGATTTGGTCGGGGGTCGGAATCTCGATCGTCGGCTGCGGGGCCAGGGCCGGGACGCCGCTGGTGGCGTCGGCGGCGGTGACGGTCAGCATCGGTTCGGCGGCGATCCGGTCACGCCGCTCGTCCCCCGCGTCCAGCGAGGACTCGGAGGTCTGGGTGTTGTGGTCGGCGGTGGTGGTGTTCGGGTCGTGGGTGGCGAAGTAGATCGCGAACCCGAGCCCGGCCGCGAGTAGGAGGGCGACGGTCGCGACGGCGGCCAGCAGGGTGAGGTAGGCGCGTTCCGGTCTCATGGCGGTGGCTCATCAGCGGGCGACGCAGCCGTCGCCGAGGAAACCGGCCAGGATCCCCGGGATCACCAGATACAGCAACGCGGCGCCGAGGATCACGAACACGCCGATCAGGCCGCCCTTCGACACGTGCGGCATCGAGAACACCTTCCCGAGGATGATCGCCGCCACCGCCGCCAACACCCCCGCCGGGAACGCGATCCACACCAGCGCCCAGCTGAACCAGCCCAGGAACTGATCCACCAACGCCTGAGCCCCCTCCGGCGCCACCGGACACACCTTCCCCCGACCCCCCGCAGCAGGGAACCCACCGACGACGGTGATCGAGTTCAACACGAACGCATGCAGGGTCATGACAGGTCCTCCAACCAAGAAACGAGCGGTTCGACGGCGGTGCGGAGCCATCGGGGAAGCGGGTCCCCGGTGATCCCGGCGATCCGCAGAGCCGGGCACTCCGGCACCAGCACAAGCCGCCCCTCGGAGGCGGCCGCCCGGAGTCTGGGCCCGAGGGTGCCTCGGAGTGGGCGAGGTAGCCGCCGGCCCGGAACGCCGGTGATCACAGCGAAGACCGGGACCGTCGAGCCGGGCTGGTCGAGCAGTGCCTCCAGGCGACGGATCCCCGGTAGCGAGGATCCAGCCACCACCAAATTCGCCACGGCGCCGACGGGAGCGGGGTCGAGGCGGGTGCCGAGGTCCCACACCTCCCAACCCTCCCTGTCGAGGGCGAGGGGGCGGGCGTCCAAGTGGTGTCGGCGCTCGAGGCGCAGTCCTCGCCGGTCACCGACACTCCAGCCGGCGTCGTCGCCCAGCTCGGCGGTCGACGCACCGGCCAGGCCCGAGAACCCCGACGCGGTGAACTCAACCAACCGGGCCGCGCCGAGGCCCTCCGCCAACGCCAGGGCCACCGACGACACGCCGATGCCACCCGACACACCTGCCACGGTGATCCGCCCGCCCAGCCTCGGCACGCCGGGCCGGAAGCCGTCCTCGGCGGCGCCAACCAGTGTGACCTCGGAGTCGCCCGAGGGCTCGGGCCGCTGGTGGGCGGTGTGTGTGCGGAGTTCGGCGAGGGATAGGGAC
>JAUHXZ010000040.1 GCA_030426725.1 Actinomycetes bacterium | reverse complement strand
GATCGACGACGGCCGCCTTCCGCGTCGCCGGCAGCCGCGACAGCATGCCGATCATCGCCTCATGGGTGCGTTCGGCGTCGCCGCCCGCGTAGCGGAACAGCCCGCTGCGCAGGCCGTGGTAGCCGGAGCGCAGCGCGCGGGTCGTCGTGGTGGTCACCGCAGCGCCGCCCAGTCCTGCAGGGAACGGACCTCCATCTCGCCGCGCTGGAGCGCCTCGATGCCCTGGGTGGCGGCCGCCAGCCCGGGCACGGTCGTGATGACCGGCACGTCCGCCAGCACGGCGGCCGTGCGGATGTGGTAGCCGTCCTCGCGGGTGGTGGCGCCCGACGACGAGCCCTCCGGCGTGTTGAAGATCAGGTCGATCTTCCCGGATGTGATGAGCTCGACGATGCTGGGCTGCGGGTCGTCCTCGGCCATCTCGGACAGCTTCTGCAGTTCCTCCGCGGCGACGCCGTTGCGGCGCAGCACCGAGGCCGTGCCGCGGGTGGCGAGCACCCGGAAGCCGAGGTCGACCAGCCGCTTGATGGGCCAGATCGAGTGCCGCTTGTCGCGGTCCGCGATGGACACGAACAACGTGCCCGACGTCGGCAGCGAGCTGCCGCTGGCCGCCTGCGACTTGGCGTAGGCGGGGCCGAAGTCGTCGGACAGACCCATCACCTCGCCGGTGGAGCGCATCTCGGGGCCCAGCAGCGTGTCGACGAAGGTGCCGTCGATGGTGCGGAACCGGTTGAACGGCATCACCGCCTCCTTGACGGCGATCGGGGCACCGGGGGTGGTCACCGAGCCGTCGCCGTCGGCCTTGAGCATCCCGGAGGCCCGCAGGTCCGCGATGCTGCTGCCGAGCATGATGAGCGCGGCCGCCTTGGCCAGGGCCGTGTTCGTGGCCTTCGACACGAACGGCACCGTGCGCGACGCCCGGGGGTTGGCCTCGAGGACGTAGAGCGTGTCGGCGTGGAGGGCGAACTGGATGTTGAGGAGGCCGCGCACGCCCACGCCGCGGGCGATGGCGGCGGTGTCGCGGCGGATCTGCTCGATCATCGCGTCGCCGAGGGTGATCGGCGGCAGCGCGCACGCCGAGTCGCCGGAGTGGATACCAGCCTCCTCGATGTGCTCCATGATCCCGCCGACGTAGAGCTCCTCGCCGTCGAACAGCGCGTCGACGTCGATCTCGACGGCGTCGTCGAGGAAGCGGTCGACCAGCACCGGCTGGTTCTCGCTCACCTCGGTCGCGTTCTCGATGTAGGTCTCCAGCGCGTCGTCGGAGTAGACGATCTCCATGCCCCGGCCGCCCAGCACGTAACTGGGGCGCACGAGCACCGGGTAGCCGATCTCGGCCGCGATCTCCTTGGCCTCGTCGGCGGTGACCGCCATGCCGTGCTTCGGAGCCGCGAGCCCGGCCCGGCCCAGCACGCGGCCGAACGCGCCGCGCTCCTCGGCCAGGTTGATGGCCTCGGGCGAGGTGCCGACGATGGGCACGCCGGCGTCCTTGAGTGTCTGCGCGAGCTTGAGCGGAGTCTGGCCGCCGAGCTGGCAGATGACCCCGGCGACGGGGCCGGCCTGCAGTTCGGCGTGGTAGATCTCCAGCACGTCCTCCGCGGTGAGCGGCTCGAAGTAGAGCCGGTCGGAGGTGTCGTAGTCCGTGGACACCGTCTCGGGGTTGCAGTTGACCATGACCGTCTCGTAGCCGGCCTCGCGCAGCGACATCGTCGCGTGCACACACGAGTAGTCGAACTCGATGCCCTGGCCGATGCGGTTGGGCCCGGAGCCCAGGATGAGTACGGCCTCCTTGGTCCGCGACGGCACCTCGGTCTCCTCGTCGTACGACGAGTACATGTAGGGCGTGGCGGCCTCGAATTCGGCGGCGCAGGTGTCGACCGACTTGTAGACCGGCCGGATGCCCAGTGCCCACCGCACACCCCGGACGACGTCGGTGCTGAGGCTGCGCAGCGCGGCGATCTGGGCGTCGGACAGGCCGTGCCGCTTGGCGTGACGCAGCAGGTCCGCCGTGAGCTCCTTGGCCTCGAACACCTCACGGGCGACGCCGTGGATGAGTGCGAGCTGGTCCAGGAACCAGGGGTCGATGCCGGTGGCCTCGAAGAGCTGCTCTGTGGTGGCGCCCGCCCGGATGGCCTGCATGACGAGCTGGAGGCGACCGTCGCGGGGCTGCCCGACCTTGGCGAGCAGCTCGTCGAGGGGCTGCAGCGGCGTGGTGAAGCCGAAGGGGGCCCTCGGGTCCTCGAGGGACCGCAGCGCCTTGCCGAGTGCCTCGGTGAAGTTACGTCCGATGCCCATGGCCTCGCCGACGGACTTCATGTGCGTGGTCAGCGTCGGATCGGCCGACGGGAACTTCTCGAACGCGAAGCGCGGGATCTTGACGATGACGTAGTCGAGGCTGGGCTCGAAGCTCGCCGGGGTCTCGCGCGTGATGTCGTTGGGGATCTCGTCGAGCGTGTAGCCCACGGCCACCTTGGCGGCGATCTTCGCGATCGGGAAGCCGGTGGCCTTCGATGCGAGCGCCGACGAGCGGGACACGCGGGGGTTCATCTCGATGACGATCATCCGGCCGTCCGCGGGATTGACGGCGAACTGGATGTTGCAGCCGCCGGTGTCGACGCCGACGGCGCGGATCACGCCGATGCCGATGTCGCGCATCCGCTGGTACTCGCGGTCCGTGAGCGTCATCGCGGGCGCCACCGTGATGGAGTCTCCGGTGTGGACGCCCATGGGGTCGAAGTTCTCGATGGAGCAGATGATCACGACGTTGTCGGCCTTGTCGCGCATCACCTCCAGCTCGTACTCCTTCCAGCCGAGGATCGACTCCTCGATGAGCACCTCGGTGACCGGCGACGCGGCGAGCCCGGCGCCGGCCATGCGGCGCAACTCGCCCTCGTCGTGGGCGAAGCCGGAGCCGACGCCGCCCATGGTGAAGCTCGGCCGCACCACGACGGGGTAGCCGAGCTTGTCGGCGGCCGCGAGGACCTCGTCCATCGTGTTGCAGATCTCGGACATCGCGACCTCGGGGACCCCCCCGGGGATGTCGGTCATCGACTGCACGATGGCCTTGAACTCCTCGCGGTCCTCGCCGCGCTGGATGGCGTCGATGGAGGCGCCGATCAGCTCGACGCCGTACTTGGCGAGCACGCCGCTGTCGTGCAGCTGCACGGCGGCGTTGAGGGCGGTCTGCCCGCCGAGGGTGGCGAGCACCGCGTCGGGGCGCTCCTTGGCGATGACCCGCTCGAGGAACTCGGGCGTGATCGGCTCGACGTACGTGGCGTCGGCGAAGTCCGGGTCCGTCATGATGGTCGCCGGGTTGGAGTTGACCAGGATGACCCGGAACCCCTCCTCACGCAGCACGCGGCACGCCTGGGTACCGGAGTAGTCGAACTCGCAGGCCTGCCCGATGACGATGGGGCCGGAGCCGATGACGAGGATCGAGGAGATGTCGGTGCGACGGGGCATCAGGCGTCCTTTCCGGCCATGACGTCGACGAAGCGATCGAACAGGTAGTTGGCGTCGTGGGGGCCGGCGGCGGCCTCGGGGTGGTACTGGACGGAGAACCCGACGAGGTTCCCGTCGCGGCGCAGTTCGAGGCCCTCGACCACGTCGTCGTTGAGGCAGACGTGGCTGACGGTGACCTGCCCGTACGGGGTGTCTGCCTCACCCTCGAGCGGCGCGTCGACGGCGAAGCCGTGGTTGTGGGCCGTGACCTCCACCTTGCCGGTAGTGCGGTCGATGACCGGCTGGTTGATGCCGCGGTGGCCGAACTTCAGCTTGTAGGTGCCGAGCCCGAGGGCGCGTCCGAAGAGCTGGTTCCCGAAACAGATACCGAAGTACGGCACGCCCGCGTCGAGGACCTCGCGCAGCACGCCGACGGGGCCGTCGGCGGTGGCCGGGTCCCCAGGGCCGTTGGAGAAGAACACGCCGTCGGGGTTGAGGGCGGCGATCTGCTCGTAGGTGACACCGGCGGGAACGACGTGC
Source organism: Actinomycetes bacterium (assembly GCA_030426725.1). Classification (GTDB taxonomy): domain Bacteria; phylum Actinomycetota; class Actinomycetes; order Propionibacteriales; family Propionibacteriaceae; genus Arachnia. The sequence continues at coordinate 18,569 of JAUHXZ010000040.1, read as the reverse complement.
ACGTCCAGCCCGCGGGCCGCGAGCTGTGTCGGGGTCATGGACTTGATGCCGAGGTCGACCGCGACGACGGTGAACCGCTTCTCCCCCACCGCGGGCACGAGGTACGGCTCGGTGGTGGTGACGTCCCCCGTGAGGTCCTGGCCGGCCATCTTCGGCTGTTCCAGCACGCGGGCCAGGAGGGCGTCCGGATCCGCGGTGAGCGTGGAGATACCCACGCGCATGGCGCCGCGGTCGCGGATGTGGCGGGTGAGCGCCCGGGTGTCGACGTCGCTGATGCCGACGACGCCCTGCGCGTCGAGCTCCGCGTCGAGACTCCGCCTGGAGCGCCAGTTCGACGGCCGCGGCGAGGGGTCGCGGACGATGTAGCCGGCCACCCAGATGCGCGCCGACTCGTCGTCCTCGTCGTTCCAGCCGGTGTTGCCGATGTGCGGGGCGGTGGCGAGCACCACCTGGCCGCGGTAGCTGGGGTCGGTCAGGGTCTCCTGATAGCCCGACATGCCGGTCGAGAAGACCAGCTCACCGAAGGTCTCGCCCTCGGCGCCGAAGGATCGGCCACGAAATACGCGTCCGTCCTCCAATACCAGAATCGCAGGAACGGAACTCATGGCGTACCTCTCTAACAGATCAGTTCGTCGTGGGCTTGGCCGCGAGGGCCTTGGACAGCAGGCCGTTGAGGAAGGCCGGCGAGTCGTCGGTGGACAGGTCCCCCGCGAGGCGCACGGCCTCGGAGATGACCGCCCCCGGGGGAACGTCGGAGTAGTCGAGTTCGAACACGGCGATGCGCGCCAGGTTCCGGTCGACCGCCGGCATACGCTCGAGCGGCCACGCCGGGGAGGTCGACTCGGCGATGCGCTGGTCGATCTCGGCCTGGTGCTCGGCGATGCCCAGCACGATGCGGGTGGTCAGCTCGCGCACCGGGTTTCCCGCGATGGTGCGCTGCTCGGCGAACGTCTCGCTCAACGGAGCCTCGCGGAGCTCGGCCTGGTACAGGACGTCCAGGGCCGCCTTGCGGGCCTTCGTTTGAGTCGAGTAGTGGGTGCGCTGCTCCATTTACGAGCTGACGCGGCCCAGGTAGGAGCCACCGTCGCGGGTGTCGACCTTGATGCGCTCGCCGGTGGTGATGAACAGCGGCACCTGGATCTCCTTGCCGGTCTCCAGCGTGGCGGGCTTGGTGCCACCGGTGGAGCGGTCCCCCTGCAGGCCGGGCTCGGTGTAGGTGACCTCGAGTTCGACCGAGGCCGGGAGCTCGATGAACAGCGGGTTGCCCTCGTGGGTGGCGACGACCGCGTTCTGGTTCTCGAGCATGAAGTCCTTCGCGTCGCCGACGATGTCGGCGGGGATGAGGAGCTGCTCGTAGCTGGTGTTGTCCATGAAGACGTACGCGTCGCCGTCGAGGTACAGGTACTGCATCTCGCGGCGGTCCACCGTGGCGGTGTCGACCTTGGTGTCCGAGTTGAACGTCTTGTCGATGATCTTGCCGGTCAGCACATGCTTGAGCTTGGACCGCACGACGGTGTTGCCCTTGCCCGGCTTGTGGTGCTGGAACCACTGGACCTGCCAGAGCTGACCGTCAAGGTCGAGCACCATTCCGTTCTTCAGATCATTCGTTGACGCCATGCAGGGGTCTCCTCGTTCGCGGTGTGTGTGGCGCGCGGCCCGGCCAACGGAGCAGTTTACCCGAACGGTGGCGGGTTCACCTATCCGTGTCCGCGGGTTCCCTGCTGATCTCGCGCACGATGCCCGCAACGGCGTCGAGGGTGACCTGGGCGTAGGGCCGGCCGTCCTGCTCGGTGTACCGGCGGCCGAAGTAGGCGCGCGCGCCGTCGTGGGCCATGGAACCGATCCTGGTCTTCGTCACCCGGCCTTCGCGGACGGCCCGCCCCCACGGCGACAGGGGCGCCGTGGGCCAGCGCCCGGGGAACGCGACGGGGCCGAGGAGGTGCATCCGGTCGCGGGAGCCGGTGAGCTGCCACAGGTGCCTGACCCGGTCCAGCCCGGGATCGTCGCCGAAGATCCCGGCGATGGACACGACCCAGACGGGGATAGCGGCCGCTGTGAGGAACCAGGCCGCGCCGACGGCCATCTGGCCGCCGCCCGAGTAGCCGACGAGTACGACGCGGTCTCCACGGCCGGGAACATAGCCGCGTCGAAGCAGCGACTCCATTATGGTCTCGGACAGCCCGAGGCTGTGCGCGGGCCCGTAGCGGGGGTCCGCGGAGACGAGCACGTGGAGGACGTTGCGGACGTTGATGAGGAAGTGCAGGTAGCGGATCTTCTTGGTGCGTCGTCCCCGCTCGAGCCAGCGCCACATGCGCACGGTGGAGCGCTGGATGAGGTCGCGGCTGTTGGCGGCGTAGGGGAACACGTCCCCGATGACGGTGGCCTCGGGGAGTTCAGCGCCGAGGGCTTCGAGCCAGGCCATCTCGCGAGACGACTGCTGGTCGCCGATGACGGTCCCGACGCCCGACAGGTAGACCACGAAGGTCCGCGGTGCACCGGGGACCACGTCGGTGGTGTCCTCCGGATCCGCTTCGGGAGCATCGCGCAGCTGGGTCCGGCCCCGCTCGGCGAACCAGCGCGCCGACTCCAACGGGGACAGCAGCATCAGCACCACCCCGCCGAGCAGCAGGGTCCACAGCGCCCAGGCGATCATGCCGCGCTCCGCCCGCGTTCGAGCGGCATGACCGGCGTGCCGGCGAGGATGTCGCGCGCGGTGACGAGCTGTTCGCGGCCCGTCGCCAGCGTCCAGAGTTTGGAGACCACCCGGGTGGCCGGGACTCGCAGCAGCCTCGAGACCAGCTGCATGGCGGCCCAGCCGGCAAGGGCCACCGCGATGGCGCTCGGGGCGGCGAGCGCGAAGACCGCACTCACACCGGCGGCGAGGATGAGGAAGCTCCACGCCTCGAGGACGCGACCGATGAACAGGCCGACGTGCGGGGCGGCCGTGAGCACGCCGAACACCTGCGGGGCCAGGGAGACCAGCGCGATGACGAGGACGGACTCGAGCCCGACCGGTCCGGGCAGGACCAGCCCCGCCACCAGCCACGTCAGGGCGACCTGCAGGATCCGCAGGGACACGAGGATGAGCCCGTTCAACACGAGGGTGGACAGCAGCCTCAGGCCGCGGATGCGGTTGAGGAGCAGGACGGTGCTGTGGCCCAGCATCGTCGACACGGATGCCAGGATCGCGACGTCGATGGCGCCGAACAGGCCTATCCCCTCCAGCGACGCCGCGTCGAGGTTGAGGGCTGCGCTGAGCGCGCCGGTGAGCTCGTCGAGCATGCCGTCAGCCTAGTGTCGGCTGAGCTCGGCGTAGGCCTCGCGGAGAACCTCCTCCTCCGGACCGTCGATGATCCGTGGGTGTCCGAGCGAGGTGAGCCCCACCAGGCGGAGCCGGTTGCCCCGCGCCTTCTTGTCGAGGCTCATGATCGCCCTGAGGTCGTCGAAGGGCGTGTCGTAGGTGAGCGGCAGGCCGAGTCCACCGAGCAGGTCGTCGTGCAGCGCCACCGCCTCGGGGTCGAGGCCGAGGACGTCGCGGGAGACGCGCGCCATCCACGCCATCCCGACGCTGATCGCGTCCCCGTGACGCCACGCGTAGTGCGCGTGGGCCTCGATGGCGTGGCCGAGGGTGTGACCGTAGTTGAGGGCCTCGCGGCCGACCTTGTCGCCCTTGGAGGTGGACTCCCGGAAGTCGGCCGCGACGACGGTCGCCTTGACGGCGACGGCCCGCTCCACCAGTTCCGCGAACCGGGCGCCCGTGACGTCGGCGGCGTCCGCGAGATCCCCGCTGACGAGGTCGAGGATGCGGGCGTCGGCGATGAAGCCGCACTTGACCACCTCGGCCAGCCCCGCCCGCACGTCCCGGTCCGGCAGCGTGCCGAGCAGCGACAGGTCGCACAGGACCGTACGGGGCTCGTAGAAGCTGCCCACCAGGTTCTTCCCGGCGGTGAGGTTGATGCCGGTCTTGCCGCCCACGGCGGCGTCGACCATCGCCAGGACGGTGGTGGGCACGCTGATGTAGGCCACACCGCGCAGCCAGGTGGCGGCGACGAAGCCGGCGAGGTCAGTCGTGGTGCCGCCTCCGACACCGACGACGAGGTCGTTGCGGGTGAGGCCCGCGCCGGCGAGGGCGTCCCAGCAGCGGGCCAGGACGTCGGGGGTCTTGGCCTGTTCGGCGTCGGGCACCTCGATGAGGGTGACGGGACGGTCGACGAGTCCGGCGACGCGGCGGGCGGTGTCGGCGACCGTCGGTGCGTGGATGACGGCGACGCGGTCGGCCCCGTCGACGTGCCGCGGGAGCCGGTCGAGGGCGCCGGGTTCGATGTGGACGTCGTAGGGGCCCAGCGCGGAGTTCACGCGGACGGTCACGACGCGCTCCGTTCGGCGGCGAGTTGATCGGCCACCTCGGCGCTGCCGCGGCCGTCGGTGTCGATGATCTGCGTGGCGAGGGCCTCGTAGACGGGGGTGCGTTCCCGGAGGAGCTCGATGAGGCGTCCGCGGACGTTGCCGAGCAGCAAGGGCCGCACGGTGTTCATGCCGACCCGGCGGGTGGCCTGCCCGATGGACACGCGCAGCCAGATCACCTCGTGGCCGGCGAGCGCCTCGCGGATGACGGGGTTCATCACGGCCCCGCCGCCCAGGGAGACCACGTCGTGGCTCTCGAGCAGCTCGAGGGTGGCCTCCTGCTCGAGCTGGCGGAAGCGCGCCTCGCCGTCGTCGGCGAAGATCTCAGCGACGGGCTTGCCGACGACCTCCTCGATGCGCTGATCGACGTCGACGTAGCTGCGGCCGAGCTTGCGCGCCAGGCGCTTCCCGACGGACGACTTGCCCGCGCCGGGGGCCCCGATCAGGACGATGCTCATCGGCCGATCCCCAGCCCGCGGCGGTCGACGTCGGCCAGGTAGGCCTGCGTGTTGCGGGCGGTCTCCGCGACGGAGTCCCCGCCGAACTTCTCCAGGACGACCTCGGCGAGCACGAGCGCCACCATGGCCTCCGCGACGACGCCGGCGGCCGGCACGGCGCACACGTCGGAGCGCTGGTGGTGGGCGGCCGCGGCCTCCCCGGTGCTGGTGTCGATGGTGCGCAGGGCCCTCGGGACGGTGGCGATGGGCTTCATCGCCGCGCGCACGCGCAGCACCTCGCCGGTGGACATGCCGCCCTCGGTGCCGCCGGAGTGGCCGGTGGCTCGCCTGATGCCGGCGTCGCCGGGCAGGATCTCATCGTGGGCGGCAGATCCGCGTCGGCGGGCCAGCTCGAACCCGTCGCCCAGTTCGACGCCCTTGATGGCCTGGATGCCCATGAGGGCGCCGGCGAGCCTGGCGTCGAGGCGGCGGTCGCCCTGGCTGTGGGAGCCGAGGCCCGGGGGGAGCCCCCACGCGACCACCTCGACGACGCCGCCCAGCGTGTCGCCGTCGCGGTGGCACGCCTCGACCTCGGCCTGCATGGCCGCGGACGCCTCGGGGTCGAAGCAGCGGGCCGGGTCCGCGTCGACGGCGGGGAGGTCGGCGATGGTGGGCAGGTCGGGCCGCGTGGCGCGCACGGGGCCCAGTTCGACGACGTGGCTGAGGACCTCGATGCCGAGGGCCTGCCGGAGGAACTCCTGGGCGACGGTGCCGAGCGCCACGCGGGCCGCGGTCTCGCGGGCGGAGGCGCGCTCGAGGATGGGGCGGGACTCGTCGAAGTCGTACTTCTGCATGCCCGCGAGATCGGCGTGGCCTGGGCGGGGGCGTGTGAGGGGGGCGTTGCGCGCGAGCGACGCCAGTTCGTCGGCGTCGACCTCGCCGGGGGCCATCACCTGCTGCCACTTGGGCCATTCGGTGTTGCCGATCATGATCGCGACGGGCGATCCCAGGGTCTCACCGTGCCGGAAGCCGCCGAGGAGGGTCACCTCGTCGGCCTCGAACTTCATCCGGGCGCCGCGGCCCACGCCGAGCCGGCGCCGGGCCAGATTGGCGGCGATCTCGGGGACGCCGACGCGCACATGGGCGGGGATGCCCTCCATCGTGGCGATCAGCGCCTGGCCGTGGGACTCCCCTGCCGTGAGGTATCGAAGCATGGGGGTCATTGTGTCAGAGACCGGCGCGGCGCCTGAGTTCCAGCTCAGCGGCGGACCTGCAGGCGTCGAAGCCCACCGCGGCGCCGGTCATGAGGTGGAACTGGTCCACGGCCTGCCCGGCGAGGAGGTCCAGCCCGTTGAGGGCCGGGCGGCCGGTGTCGGTGGCCGCCTCGCCGAGGGGCGTGGGCCACGGGTCGTAGACCACGTCGAAGACGCTGCGCGCGGATGCGGCCCACGCGGCGGCGTGCGGTGCGGTGGCGGCGGCGGGGATGGTGTTGGCCAGCACGTCGACCGGCCCGGGATCCTCTCCGAGGAGTCGGACGTCGACGGCGACTCCGAGGAGCCCGGCGAGGCGCGTCACGTCGGCGGCCCGCTCGGGGTTGCGCACCAGAACCGTGAGCTCACGCAGGCCGAGCCCCGCGAGGGCGAGGAGGATCGATCGGGCCGTCGCGCCGTTGCCGACGATGGCCGCGGTGGCGGGCGCCGCCAGGTCGTGGGCGCGCCAGGCGCGGACGAAACCGGGGACGTCGGTGTTGTGGACCGTCGGGGTGTCGCCCAGCAGCAGCGTGTTTCCCGCGCCGAGCAGCCGGGTGGGTTCGTCCGGGGTCCCGTACGCGAGCACCGCCTCCTTGTGCGGCGCGGTGACGCTGAGCCCCGCCCACGACGGATCGTCGAGGCGTTCGCGGATGAACCCGTCAAGGTCGGCCGGCGCGACGGTGTAGGCGTCGTAGGACCAGTCCAGGCCGTGTGCGGCGTACCCGGCCCTGTGGATGGCCGGCGAGAGCGAGTGGTGCGCCGGGTCCCCGACGACCCCCGCACGCCTCAGCATCGGCCGGTGTTGGCCTGGCACCACTCCTGGAACAGGGCCACGTTGGCGTTGTGCTCCTCCAGCGTGGCCGCGAACCGGGTCTCGCCCGTGTCGAGATCCACGGTGACGAAGTAGAGCGCGTCGGAGTCCGCCGGCATCAGGGCCGCCTCGAGCGCGGTCTCGCCCGGGTTGCTGATGGGGCCGGGAGGCAGGCCCTTGTTGGCGTACGTGTTGTACGGCGAGTCGGACTCGCGCTCCTCCTGCGTGGTGGTCACCGTGTCGCTCCGGCCCACGGCGTAGTGCACCGTCGAGTCCATCTGCAGCGGCATGTCCTGGTCGAGACGGTTGTAGATCACCGCCGCCACCAGGGGCTGATCGTCCGGGTTGCTCACCTCCGCCGCGATGATGGACGCGGTGATGATGACGTCGAGCGGGTCACGACCGATCTCCGCCGCACGGCCCTCGAGCCCGATGCCGGAGGCGACGCTCGAGAACTGCTTGACCTGCGTGGTCAGGATGTCGGACGCCTTCGGTGGCTCCCCGACGGCGTACTTGGCGGGGAACAGGAAGCCCTCGAGATCGCCCTTGGCGTAGTCCGGCAGCGGGAACTGGGACGTGTCCTCGGCAGCCTTCTCGATCTCCTCGAGGCTGAGTCCGGTCTCCGCCGCGATGACGTCGAACTGCTCCGCCATCGTCGTGCCCTCGGGGAAGGTCACCCAGAGGCGTTCGATGTTGGCCGGGTCGAGCAGCATGTCGAAGGCCGTCTGCGCCGGGAGTTCGGTGAGGAGGTTGAACCGGCCGGCCTGGAGCTTGTCGGCCTCGCCGCTGTCCTGGGCCACGTTGCGGAACGTGCGCGTCGACTTCACGACGCCCTCCTCGGTGAGGATGTCGCCGATCTGCGTGACGGTGGCGCCGCGAGGGATGACCACCTGGACGGGGTCCTTGCCCTCACCGATGTAGTCGTCCTCCGTGCGCCAGTCGATGTAGATGCCGTAGGCCTGGTCGTAGATCCACCATCCGCCGCCGACGAGAATTCCCAGCGACAGGAGCACCGCGAAGATGCTGCGGGCGTGGTAACCGATCTTCGCCCAGCTGAGCTTCGAGTCGTTGTCGGTCAGTTGGGGGCTCACAGTTCCTCCTTCGGTGCCGGCTCGCCGGCCGGGGCGCCGAGGCGCTCCTCCGCGTCCAGTGCTCGCTGCAGGATCTCCACCGCGGCGGCCTGGTCGATGACGTTTCGCTGCTGCCGGGTCCGGCGGCCTGCACTACCAAGATTACGTGACGCCGAAGCGGTGCTCATCCGCTCGTCGACCAGCCGCACCTCGACGGGGTCGACGGCGGCCACGAGCGCGGCCACCTTGCCCAGCACGAACCGTGCGGAGTGGGACCGCTCCCCGGACAGGGTCAGCGGAAGCCCGACATAGATGACGCCGGGTTCGTGCTCCCGGGCGATGGCCGCCAGGCGGGCGACCTCGTCGGGCCCCGCCTGGACCGTCTCGACCGGGTGCGCGAACGACACGCCGGCCCCGCTGGCTGCGACGCCGATCCGGGCCTTGCCCCAGTCGATGCCGAGGCGCGCCCGGTCAGCCACGCTCCGCCAGCGCCCGCCGGACCGCCGCGATCGCCTGCGGTGCGGCCGACGCGTCGGTGCCGCCACCCTGCGCGAGGTCGTCCTTGCCGCCGCCCTTGCCCCCCAGCTCCCGGCAGGCGAGGCCGATCAGCTGACCTGCCCTCAGCCCGAGGCCGCGCGCCGCCTCGTTGGTCGCGACGAGCGCCGTCGGCTTCTCGGCCCCGCCGACCAGGGTGACGACGGCCGGGTCGCTGCCGAGGCGATCACGGAGCGTCGTGGCAATGGTCCTCAGATCCCCGCCCGCCACGTTGGGCATCGCCACGCCGAGGTAGCGCACCCCGGCGACGTCCTCGGCCCGGTCGACCATCGCGGCGGCCGACGCCATGAGTTGCTCGGAGTGGAGCGAAGCGATGCGCTTCTCGGCGTCCTTGAGCTGCGCGACGAGCTTCTCGACGCGGTCGACGAGTTGGTCGGGACGGACCCGCAGCGTGTCGGTGAGCGTCGACACCAGGGCCCGCTCGGCGGCGAACTTCTGGAACGCGTCGCCGGCGACGAGCGCCTCGACTCGCCGCACACCGGACCCGATCGACGACTCGGACACGAGGTTGAGCATGCCGATCTCAGCGGTGGTGGCCACGTGCGTGCCGCCGCAGAGCTCGCGCGACCAGGGGCCCGCGAGCTCGACCATCCGCACCACCGGCGGATACTTCTCGCCGAACATCGCCATGGCGCCAAGGGCCTTGGCGTCGTCGAGCGGCATCTGCTGCGCGGTGACGGCGAAGTTGTCGGCGATCGCCTGGTTGGCGCGCGCCTCGACCTCCGCCTTGAGCTGGTCGGACATGCCCTGCGCGGCGGAGAAGTCGAACCGCATGTAGCCGGGCTTGTTGTAGGACCCGGCCTGCGTGGCGGTCGAGCCGACGAGTTCCCGCAGCGCCGCGTGAACGATGTGCGTCGCGGTGTGAGCCTGGCAGGAGCCGTGGCGGGCCACCGCATCGACCGTCGCGTCGACGGCGGCGCCTGCCGGAAGCTCGCCCAGCACCTGGACGCGGTGCACGACCAGTCCGGGGACGGGGCGCTGGACGTCGAGGACGTCGAGCGAGAAGCCGTCGCCGGTGATGGTGCCGTGGTCGGCGTCCTGACCGCCGGCCTCCGCGTAGAACGGGGTCTCCTCGAGCACGATCTCGACGGTGCTGCCGTCGACGGCCCGGTCCACGAGGGAGCCCCCGGCGATGATGCCGCGGACCCGGGATACGGCCTTCAGGTCGGTGTGGCCGAGGAACGGCACCTCGCCCTTGTCCCGGAGCTCGCGGTACGCCTCCATGGACGCCGCGCCGCCCTTCTTGGCCTTGGCGTCGGCGCGGGCGCGGTCCTTCTGCTCGCGCATCAGTTCGTCGAACCTGCCACGGTCGACGGTGAGGCCCTGCTCGGCCGCCATCTCCATGGTCAGGTCGATCGGGAACCCGTAGGTGTCGTGGAGCTGGAACGCCTGCTCACCGCCCAGCCGGGCGACCTTCGCGCCCTTGACCTCGGTGACGGCGGTGTCGAACATCACTGTTCCCGCCTGCAGGGTGCGCCGGAACGACTCCTCCTCCCCCGCGGCGGCCTGCGAGACGCGGGCCCACTGCTCATCGATCTCGGGGTACGACACCCGCATCAGGTCCCGCGACACGGGCAGCAGTTCGCCGAGCACCGGGTCCTGGACCCCCAGCAGCCGCATCGCGCGGATGACGCGGCGCAGGAGGCGGCGAAGCACATAGCCGCGCGCCTCGTTGCCGGGGCTGACGCCGTCGGTCATGAGCATCAGCGAGGAGCGCACGTGGTCCGCGACCACGCGGAAGCGCACGTCGTCGTCGGCGTTGGAGCCGTAGCGCTTGCCGGACAGCTCGGACGCCTTCTGGATGACGGGGTACACCTCGTCGATCTCGTACATGTTCGCCACGCCCTGCTTGAGCAGCGCGACGCGCTCGAGGCCGGAACCGGTGTCGATGTTCTGCGCCGGCAGTGGCCGGAGGACGTCGAAGTCGTCCTTGGCGCGCACCGCGGAGAGTTCCTCCTGCTGGAACACCAGGTTCCAGATTTCGAGGAACCGGTCCTCGTCGGCCTCGGGCCCGCCGTCGGCACCGAACTCGGGGCCGCGGTCGATGTAGATCTCGGAGCAGGGGCCGCCCGGTCCGGGGATGCCCATGTGCCAGTAGTTGTCCTTGAGCCCACGCTGCTGGATGCGCTCCTTCGGGACGCCGGCCTGCTGCCACAGGTCGATGGTCTCGTTGTCGCCGGCGAGGGCGGTGACCCACACCTTCTCCGGGTCGAAGCCCCACTTGCCGTCCGCCTCGGAGCCCGTCACCAGGTCCCAGGCGAAGTTGATGGCACCTTCCTTGAAGTAGTCGCCGAAGGAGAAGTTGCCCAGCATCTGGAAGAAGGTGCCGTGGCGGGTGGTCTTGCCCACCTCGTCGATGTCGAGGGTGCGCACACACTTTTGAGAGGACACGGCGCGGTCGTATGGCGCGGGCTCGTCGCCAAGGAAGTAGGGCTTGAAGGGCACCATGCCGGCGTTGACGAACAGCAGGGTGGGGTCGTTGTACAGCAGCGACGCACTGGGCACGACCGTGTGGCCCTGCCCGGCGAAGAAGTCGACGAAACGGCTCCGGATGTCGGAGGTCTTCATGGGTTCAGATCCTTGCGGGAAGTTCAGTCGGTGGATTCGTGGATGTTGAGTTCGGCCCGGAGCTCGGCCTCGCGCTCGGCGGCGGCTGCCCGGTACGTGGCGACGAAGTCGCCGAAGGAGGCGGCGGCGCGGTGACCCTGCTCGGTCACCTGCTCCTGCACCCCCTTGGGGGTGAAACGCTGCATCAGCTGCTTGCCGCGCAGCACCACGAAGACGGCCAGACCTGCGCCGACCAGGATCCAGAACAGGCGGCTCACTTGGACTTCCCCCGCTTGATCGCCTTGCGGATGCCGTAGGTGAACGCTGCGGTCTTCACCAGTGGGCCGCCGAGCGTCGCGGCGAACAGCGTGGTCATCTGCGCGGCGTTCTCGGTGACGACGGTGGCGTGCCCGGACGCCTTCCCCACGTCCTCGGTGACGACGCTCAGCTTGACGATCTCGTCATTGGCGGCGACGACGGTGCCCTTGAGCTCCTGCAGCACGGGCACGGCGTTGTTGCCGAGGTCACGCACGGCGAGGCGCACCTCGTCCAGCACGCCCCCCAGCTTGAGCAACGGCCCGGCCATCAGGGCGACGAGCACGCACAGCGCGATCGCGGCGATCAGCCCGGCGATTTCTCCTACGGTCATGGTGTCCTCTCTCACTCTGCGGACGGGCGCAACTCTAGCCGACCGCCCCTAGCCGAGCAGCCGCCGGAGCGTCGCCACCCTGTCGGCGATGGCCGCCTCCTGCCCGTGGTCGGTCGGCCGGTAGTAGCGGGTCCCGACCAGATCGTCCGGCAGGTAGGTCTGTGCGACCACCCCGTGCTCGAAGTCGTGCGGGTACTTGTAGCCCTGGCCGTGGCCCAGCTTGGCCGCGCCGGCGTAGTGCGCGTCACGCAGGTGCGGGGGAACCAGGCCGCCGCCTCCGCGCCGCACGTCGGCGATCGCCTCGTCGAGCGCGACGTAGGCGGCGTTGGACTTCGGGGCCGTGGCCGCCGCGACCGTGGCGTGGGCCAGCGTGATCCGCGCCTCCGGCATCCCGAGCAGTTGGACGGCCTGAGCCGCGGCGACGCACGTCTGCAGGACGCCGCTGGCGGCCATGCCGATGTCCTCCGACGCCGAGATCATGAGGCGCCGCGCGATGAACCGCGGGTCCTCCCCCGCCTCGAGCATCCGTGCCAGGTAGTGCAGGGCGGCGTCGACGTCCGAGCCGCGGATCGACTTGATGAACGCGGAGATGATGTCGTAGTGCTGATCGCCGTCGCGGTCGTAGCGCACAGCAGCCCGGTCCGCGGACGACTCGACCGCCGCCTCGTCGATGACCCCGGTCCCGAGCGCCTCCGCGGCGGCGGCGGACTCCTCGAGATAGGTGAGGACCCGTCGGGCGTCGCCGCCGGAGAGCCGGACGACGAGGTCGCGGGCGGCGTCGGTGAGGGTGAAAGGTTCGCCGCTACCGCGCCGCACCCCGCGTTCGTCCGCCAGGGCCCGGCTGATGAGATCCGCGAGGTCATCGTCGGTCAGCGGTCTGAGGCGGAGCAGAAGGGAGCGCGACAGCAGCGGAGAAATGACGGAGAACGACGGGTTCTCGGTGGTCGCCGCGACGAGAGTGACCAGGCGGTTCTCGACGGCCGGCAGCAGGACGTCCTGCTGTGCCTTGGAGAAGCGGTGCACCTCGTCGACGAAGAGCACGGTGGCCTGGCCACGGGCCAGTTCGCGACGTGCGATCTCGATCTCGGCACGGACCTCCTTGACGCCGGCGGTCACGGCGGACAGTTCGACGAAACGGCGGTTCGTGGCCCGCGAGACCACCGACGCGATGGTCGTCTTCCCCACCCCCGGCGGTCCCCAGAGGAACACCGACATTGGTTGCCCGTCTGCGAGGCGGCGCAGCGGTGAGCCGGGCTTGAGCAGGTGCTGTTGGCCGACGATCTCATCGAGCGTGCGGGGCCTCAGCCGGACGGCGAGCGGGGCCTGCGGGTTGGCGGCGTCACTGAGGGATCCGCTCCGGCTTGGGGGTGCGGGTTCCGGGGTGCCGAACAGGTCCGTGCTCATCGCCTCCACTGTAGTGCCGTCGGCCCGCGGCTCCGCCACGCGCACGAGTGCGCACTGCGGGTGCCCCGTATTTGTTCCGGTCTCGAACCACCCTAGGATGAGTGGTTGTGGCTCCCCCCTCTGGCAACCTGTATTCACGCCGTCGACGCATCGCGATCATCGTCACGCTCGGCATGCTCACGGCGCTGGGGCCCTTCACGATCGATCTGTACCTCCCCGCGTTCCCGGCCCTCAAGGCGGATCTCGGGATCAGCGACGCTCAGGTCCAGTTGACGCTGTCGGCCACCACGATCGGCTTCGCGACAGGGCAGTTGCTCGTCGGCCCGTTGAGCGACCGCTTCGGACGCCGAATCCCGCTGATCCTGTGTACGACGCTGCACGTTGCCGCCTCGGTCCTGGTGGCGATCTCCCCCACCGTCGAGTTCCTCACCGCCATGCGCATGCTGCAGGGTGTCGGCGCGGCCGGCGGTGCGGTCGTGGCGATGGCGATGGCGCGTGACCTGTTCGGGGGTCGGCACCTGGTGGTCATGCTGTCGCGGCTGGCGCTGATCTCGGGCCTGGCACCGATCATCGCGCCGATCATCGGTTCCTGGATGGTGACGTTCATGCCGTGGCGGGGGGTGTTCTGGGCACTGGCCGCGTACGGGGCGGTCGTCATCCTGCTCGTGTTCGTCATGACCGTGGAGACCCGGCCGCCGTCGGAACGCACCGGAGGCGGGATCAGGCCGGTGCTGCGGGCGTACAGGACCGTTGTCCGGGACCGCCTCTCCCTGCCCGCGATCCTCATCGCGGCCTTCGGCTTCGGGGCCCTCTTCTCGTACGTGTCGAGTTCGTCGGTGCTGCTGCAGGAGGTCTACGGACTCTCGCCCACCGGGTTCGGCACGGTGTTCGCGATCTGTTCGTTCGGCGTGTTCCTGGGCGTCCAGCTCGGCAGCCGGCTCGCCCAGCGCTGGGGGCCGCAGTGGGTGCTGGCGCTGTCCACGTCGCTCATGATCACCTCGGGTCTGTCGGTGCTCACGGTCTCGGCGCTCGACGTCGGCTACGTCCCCCTCGTCCCGGCGCTGTGGCTGCTGACCTTCGGCTTCGGCCTGACGATGCCCAACGCCCAGATCCTGCTTCTGCACAACCATCGCGAGCGGTCCGGGACGGCGGCGTCGCTGTTCGGGGCGACGATGCAGGTGACCGGTTCTTCGGTCGGCCCGCTCATCGGCCTCTTCCCGGTGACGAGTCCGGTGCCCATGGGCACGTCGATCCTCATCTGCGGAACGTGCGCCTCGATCGTCCTGTGGTTCCTCATGCGCCCCCGCTCGGTGCCCAACATCTTCGCCTGACCCGAGCGGGCCAACCGACGGCGGTTCAGCCACAGAGCTGAGGGCGGGTGACGGGGGCCGGTCTGGGCATTGGCTCGGGCGTCGGCGACGGTAAGGCCGCCTGCGGCCGCCGTCGACGTGGGCGGGACCGGCCGCCGTCACCCGCACGCCCCCGACCACGGCACCCCGACCCGGACGTGCGCCCTCCGTCCCCCTCACCCGCCATCCGTCACTCCCCGTTGCGCGCGGAAGGGCCCCGCCGCGGGAAGCGACGGGGCCCTTCCGGGGTACCGGGTCAGTTGGCGGCGGGCACCTTGGCCGCGTCGCCCTTTGGCTCGGGCTTGGCGTCCACCCCCGCCTCCCTGCGCTGCTGCACGGAGATCGGTGCGGGAGCCGCTGTCAGCGGGTCGTAGCCGCCTCCGCTCTTCGGGAACGCGATGACGTCGCGGATGGACTCCGAACGGCTCAGCAGCGCGACGATCCGATCCCAGCCGAACGCGATGCCGCCGTGCGGCGGAGCGCCGTACTGGAACGCGTCGAGCAGGAAGCCGAACTTCTCCTGCGCCTCCTCCTCGCCGATGCCCATGACCTTGAACACGCGCTCCTGGATGTCGCGGCGGTGGATACGGACCGACCCGCCGCCGATCTCGTTGCCGTTGCACACTATGTCGTAGGCGTAGGCCAGCGCGTTGCCGGGATCCGTGTCGAACGTTTCGAGGCACTCGGGCTTCGGCGAGGTGAAAGCGTGGTGGACCGCGGTCCAGGCACCCTCACCGACGGCGACGTCACCCTCGGCCTTCGCATCGGAGGCAGCCTTGAACAGCGGCGCGTCGACGACCCACACGAAGCTCCACGCGTCCTCGTCGATCAGGCCGACCCGCTCGCCGATCTCGTTGCGCGCTGCGCCGAGGAGCGCCTGCGAGGCCCCGCGGGCGCCGGCGGCGAAGAAGATGCAGTCGCCGGGCTTGGCGCCCGTGATCTCGGCGAGCCCGTCGCGTTCGGCGTCCGAGAGGTTCTTGGCGACGGGGCCGCCGAGCGTGCCCTGGTCGTCGAGCGTCACGTAGGCGAGGCCCTTGGCACCGCGCTGCTTGGCCCATTCCTGCCACGCGTCGAACGTGCGGCGGGGCTGGGAACCGCCGCCTGGCATGACGATCGCGCCGACGTAGGGGGCCTGGAAGACCCGGAACGTGGTGTCGGAGAAGTACTGCGTCAGCTCGGTGATCTCGAGGTCGAAACGCAGGTCCGGCTTGTCGGAGCCGTACCTGTCCATGGACTCGAGGTAGGTGATCCGGGGGAACGACTCGGGCAGTTCCACGCCGATGAGCGCCCAGATCTCGCGGATGAGAGCCTCGCCGAGTTCGATCACGTCATCCTGGTCGACGAAGCTCATCTCGACGTCCAGCTGGGTGAACTCGGGCTGACGGTCGGCGCGGAAGTCCTCGTCGCGGTAGCAGCGCGCGATCTGGTAGTAGCGCTCCATGCCGGCGACCATGAGCAGCTGCTTGAACAGCTGCGGCGACTGCGGCAGGGCGTACCAGGAGCCGGGCGCGAGGCGGGCGGGAACGATGAAGTCGCGGGCGCCTTCGGGGGTGGACCGGGTGAGGGTGGGGGTCTCGATCTCGACGAAGTCGCGATCGCCCAGCACCTTGCGGGCGGCCTGGTTCACCTTGGAACGCAGGCGGATGGCGGCACCGGGGCCGGGGCGGCGGAGGTCGAGGTAGCGGTGCTTGAGGCGCGCCTCCTCGCCGACGGTGACCCGCTCGTCGATCTGGAAGGGCAGCGGCGCGGAGGTGTTGAGGACCTCCATCTCGGTGATCGCCACCTCGATGTCGCCGGTGGGCAGATCGGGGTTCTCGTTGCCCTCGGGCCGGACCTCGACGACGCCGGTGACCTTGATGCAGTACTCGTTGCGCAGGTCGTGGGCGCCGGTGGCCTCCAGCAGTTCGTCGCGGATCACGACCTGGACCCTTCCGGAGGCGTCGCGCAGGTCGATGAACGCCAGGCCGCCGTGGTCTCGCCGCTTGGCCACCCAGCCGGCCAGGACGACAGTCTGGCCCTCGTGGTCGCGGCGGAGCGTTCCGGCATCGTGGGTGCGGATCACGAATATTCCTTTCTTGCGTCTGCATAGACGGTGCAGCACCGGGCAAGCCTAACTGATCCGGGCGGTGGGGTCCCGCGCGCGGATGGCCCCTCACCTTGTCGCTCCAGTGCTCGCAGTTGCCGCGAGTACCCGGCAAGTGTGGGCGCTGGAGGTCCGACGGCTGTGCGGCCTCAGGAAGTGGAGGAGACAGCGGGGACGAGGTCCTCGATGGGCGGCGTCCAGGCGTCGGGCGAGGCCGGCTCCTGCTCCCCCGAGCGGATGTCCTTGACCGAGTCGTCGTAGCCGGCCCCGAACCAGACGAACGGGATCCCGCGACGCTCGGCGTAGCGGATCTGCTTGCCGAACTTGTCCGCCTTGGGCGCCACCTCGACGGCGACGCCCCGGGCCCGCAGGGCTCCCGCGACGGCGATGGCCTGCTCACGGGACTCCTCGTTGTCCACGGCCACGAGCACCGCGCTCGGGACGCTGCGCGATGCGGTGAGCTTCCCGCGCCCGATGAGCGGCGCCAGGATGCGCGTGATGCCGAAGGAGTACCCGACGCCGGGGAAGGTGACCTTGCCGTCACTGGCCAGGGAGTCGTAGCGGCCGCCGGAGGCGACCGAGCCGAGCTTCTCCGAACCGTCGAGGAACGTCTCGTACACGGTGCCGGTGTAGTAGTCGAGGCCGCGGGCGATCTTGAGGTCGGCCACCAGCCGGCCGGGGACCGCCCGCTGCGCGACCCGCACGACGCCGGCGAGCTGGTCGAGCCCCTCGTCGAGCAGATCGTGCTCGACCCCGAGGGCACGCACGCGCTCGACGAACGACTCGTCGGCCGACGAAATGCCGGCGAGGTCCACGCAGGCCTTCGCCTGCGCGGCGCTCAGGCCGAGTTCGCCGGTGAGGAGTTCCGCGACGGCGTCGGGGCCGACCTTGTCGTACTTGTCGACCCGCTGCAGCACGCCGGACGTGTCCTCGATGCCGAGCCCGCGGTAGAAGCCCTCGGACAGTCTGCGGTTGTTGACCCGCAGCGTGACGGTGGGCAGGCCGAGGTCGCGGTGGAGCTTCTCGAACACGTCGAGCGCCACCAGCGGGATCTCGACATCGTGGTGGGCCGCCAGTGCCCCCTGGCCGACGATGTCGATGTCGGCCTGCGTGAACTCGCGGTAGCGGCCCTCCTGGGGCCGCTCGCCGCGCCACACCTTCTGCACCTGGTAGCGGCGGAAGGGGAACGCCAGGTGGCCGGAGTTCTCCAGGACGTAGCGCGCGAAGGGGACGGTGAGGTCGAAGTGCAGCCCCAGTTCATCCGCGTCACCGGCCTCGGCGTGGAGCCGGCGCACGACGTAGATCTCCTTCTCGATCTCCCCTTTGCGGGCCAGCTGGTCGAGCGGCTCGACGGCGCGGGTCTCGACGGGGGCGAAGCCGTGGAGTTCGAAGGTGCCGGTCACGATGTCGAGGACGCGGTTCTCGACGATCCTGCCCGCGGGCAGGAACTCGGGGAAACCACTGAGCGGCTTGGGGCGCGGCACGGCTGACCTCACAGACTGGAACGGAGATACGGGTTCTGGGCCAGCTCGTCGCCCAGGGTGGTCGGCTGCCCGTGCCCGGGCAGCAGCACCACGTCGGCCGGGAACTGCTCCACGATGCGCGCGAGCGTGTCGCGCATCTCGGACATGCTACCGCCCTGGAAATCGGTGCGGCCGATCGTGCCCGCGAAGAGCACGTCGCCGGTGAACACGACCCGCTCCGACCGGCCGCGTACGTCCAGAAGGGTGGAGCCCCTGGTGTGGCCCGGGGCGGCGAACGGCGTGATCCGCAGGCCCGCGAGGTCGACCGATGGCCCGTAGTCGCGCACGTCGGCGACGGCCGGGAACTCCTCCGAACCGGTGAACCGGATCATCATGGCGCCGCCGTTGGGGCCGAGCCCATCGCCCGGACGCGTGAGGAGGTGCTGGTCGGCCGCGGCGAGGTAGAGGGGCACTCCCCATCGCGCGGTGAGCAGGTGCGCGTCGCCGACGTGGTCGACGTGGCCGTGTGTCGCGATCAGGGCGACAG
>JAUHXZ010000039.1 GCA_030426725.1 Actinomycetes bacterium | reverse complement strand
CGTTCTGGACCCAGGGGATGATGTGGTGCGCCTGCGTCCCCGCAGGCCCGACAGTGCAGCCGGGGAACGCGCAGCCCTGATCCCGCTCCACCAACGCGGCGCGGATCGCTGGCGTGAACAGCCGATGTTCCCGGCCAACATCCAGCGGGCGTGAACGATCGCCGAGGACGATGGGGATCAGGTTCGCGTCGCACGCCAACCGGCGGGCATCGGCGGCGGAGATCCCATCCACATCCGCCCCGCCGAACAGCGACACCGGTCCGAGGCCCGACGTCAGTGTGTCGAGGGACACGCTGATATGCACCCTCGGCCGGTCCGCGCGGCGGGAGGGGACGGCGCCGGCGTTGGCGGCGTGCTGCACCAGCAGCACCAGCGCATCCGCCCGCCGCGCATCCCGCGCAGGCGACTCGCCGGCCTCCCTATAGACGGACGCCGGGGGCATCAGTGCTTCGAGTTGGGCTTCGAGGAGCGCGGCGTCGGCGACCGGCAACTGCCCACTCAACCTCACCGAGCCGTGGTAGTCAGGCGACATGGTGAACGAGCGGGCCCGGTGTGCGTCGCGGTTGTCGTCGGCGAGACGCTTCGCGTCGTCCCGGTCCGCGCGGTCGGGGTCGATCACGTCGGCCAGGTGCGAGGCGAGGGTGCGGAGCTCGGAGGGCCCGAGCGTGTCCGCGTACTCGAGGATCGTCTCCTGACAGGTCTTGAGTTCCGCCCTCGTGTATCGGGCGGGGAGTTTCTTGAGGCCGGTGATGATCGCTTCGGCCTGCGCCAGCGAGATGGTGCCCTCGTTCAGGGCGCGGGCGATGAGGCCGAAGCGCTCCCCAAGGTCCTTCGCGAGGCGCAGTGCTCCGCGGGCCTGCGCGGGTGTGGTGCGTGCGGAGTTGCGGGCCTGGTCGATCACCATGTCCGCGGCGGAAAGTTGCGCTTCGCGGAGCAGGTGGAGGCGGAGCCCGGCGAGTTGGGCTACCAATTCGACGATCGACTCCACCAGCCCGCCGAGTCTTTCGGCGGCGGCGCGGCAGCCGGTGGGGAGAGCCGATGCCGAATCCCACACGGCAGCGAGGTATCGCTGTCCGAGGTCCCGCATCGAATGGTTCATGTGTTCCATTGTGTCGGGTACCACTGACAGTCTTGGTCCTGGGCGTGGGCTGTCCTCGAGGCTGTCCTCGAGGCCCTTGTTCACCTTGGTCCAGGTCGGCTTTCCGAGGTCCTTCGCCGTTCGGCCGTGTTGCTGGCGCATGTGGCTCGCGACAGTGCTGAGCCGCGCCCATCCCCGCTTGTCGGCGTTCTCGGCGATGGCTGTTGTGAGGAGGTCGCTCAGGGTGTCCTCGGGCTTGGGCGCGGTCTGCTCAGGGTGGGGTCGGAGTTCGAGCCGGAAAGCGCAGTGAATGCCGTGCAGGCAGCCTGGAACGACGGGGGCGTGCTCGGCTTCGGGGTGGCGAAGAAGCCCGACAGCCGCGACATCTGCTGCATTGCCGTCGGCGACACCCAGGGCTTCCTCCCTCGCTACCTCGACGAGCCCGGCCACGGCGTCGCGCCCGGGCAGACCGTCGTGGTCTACGACGGCGACCGCGAGCTGGTCGCAGCGCTCAACCCCTTCGCGGAGGGCTCCTGGCTGCACTGCTGTGCACCGGGACCCTGGGTGGACGTCCCCCGTCGCGCCGGATTCACGTGGGTGCCGGTGGACTCCCGGCTGACCTCGCTGGACGAACTGGACGAGTGGCGCGACGCCGGCCAGGGCCTCATCCTCGGTGTGGCCGAAACCACCCGCGCCCCACAGACCGCCGGCGATGCGGTCCGCACGGCGTTGCGGGTGCTGCGCCCATCCACGTGGACAGCCTCGACGAGGTGCTGCTCGGCACAGCCTGCGGGATGCCCGTTCGGCGGCGCGCCGACGGTCGTTCCCCAACTGAAGCGCGTGTGCAAGGCGGCGGGCTGGTGGAAGAGGCGATGGTCGGGGGTTGAACCTCGCTTAAGCTGGGGCCGTGGGCATCTTCTCCGACCTCGACCTCAACCGCTCCATGCCCGTCCGGGCGCAGGCCCGCCGCGGCCTTTGGGGGACGTCGCCGGCACCGGGCACGCGGTGGAAGAAGATCCAGCGGATCATCGTCCCTATCATCGTGACGGTGGCGGCCGTGGGCTTGTTCCTCCTCGGCCGGATGTTCTATCTCATCCTTACCGGCGCCTGACGGGTCCGAATCACCAGCCCAGAAGCGAGGCTGACACCGGGGCAACGAGCACACCCAGGATCATGAACGGGCCGAAGGGAACCTCGGAGTCACGAGTGATCCGCCGTGTGAGCAGGAGAACACTGCTGATCAGGGCCATCAGGATGAAGGCGGCTGCGATCCCCACCAGCGCGGTGCTGAGCCCGAACCAGCCGAGTGCGGCTCCCGTGCTCAGACCCAGCTTCACGTCTCCCAGCCCGAAGCCGCGCGGGTTGATGTAGGCGAGAGCGAACAGGATCACGGCTGTCATCGCCGCGCCGCCGATCGCTCGCCCCACACTCGGCCAGTCCGCGTTGGTGACTGCCCACGGCAACTGGGGCAAGAGGAAGGAGGGAAGCGCCCAGAGCGTGAGTGGGTCGGGCAAATGGTGCTCGGCCAGATCGATGGCCGTCGCGGCCCCCCACAACACTGCAACGATCAGGAACCCGACGGACTCCAGCGGGCCGGTCGTGAGGCCGGCCCACAAGCCCACGACGGCGGCGACCAGGGCCGCGATCCACCCGCGGCCGCGCCACTTGCCCCGGCGAACCAGGACGAGGGCACCAGTGGCCGCGGCAACGGCGCCCGCCGCCGTGACAACGAGGTTCATCCGAGTACTGGGAGGAGGTTCTCAACGATGGAGATGACGGCTGGGCCGATGACCACGATGAAGATCACCGGGAGGATGCAGAGGATGAGCGGGAAGATCACCTTGACAGGGATTTCCATTGCCTTCCGCTCCGCACGCTGTCGTCGGGTGATCCGCATCTCGTCCGCTTGGGCTGTCAGCACGTCGGCCAGGGGAATCCCGTACGCCTCTGCCTGGGTCACTGTGCGAACGAACCGGCGAAGGGGGACGGAGCCCGTGCGTTCGACCAGGTCCTGGTAGGCATTCCGCCGGGACTGGCCCACTTGGATGTCCTGCATCGTCCGGATCAGCTCATGTGCCAGAACGCCGGTGCCGTTGCGGGCCACGCGCAGCATCGCGGCGTCGAAGCCCAGGCCCGCCTGGACGGCGATGCTCATCTGGTCCAGGGTGTCGGCGAGTTGGAGGTCCACCTGGTCCCGGCGCTTCTGGTACGCGCTCAGAAGCAGGAGATCCGGGAGGAAGAACACGCCGATCGTGATGGCGATGCCGAGCGCCAATACCCACGCCGAGTCGGTTGCCAGCCACAGCAGAAGCCAGACCACGCCGCTCAGGATGGTTCCGAGGACCTTGATCGACAGGAGTTGGTCGACGGTCCACCCACCCGGGAACCCCGCGCGTGCGAGTGACCGTTCAAGCCCGGACCGTCGCTTGGCCGAGTCGATGAGTTGACCGGCGCGCAGATGGCCTTGCTGGTAGCGGGGGCGGGCGGGGGCGGCGCTGAGTCCGCGCGTCAGGTTGTTGACGGACTTCGTCCGTACCGGGTCGGGCCCTGCGAACAGGCTCCAGAGCAGCATGCCGAGCCCGAGGGTGAGCGCGCCCAAGGCGGCGTAGATGAGCGGGGTCACGTGCTAGAACCTGATCTGAACGGTCTTGCGAAGCCAAAGGCTTCCGACGATGAGCAGGATTGCTGCCGCCACCAGCATCGCCCATCCCAGCGGCCGCGTGAAGAGCAGCTGGATGTAGCCCGGATTGGCCACCAGAAGAAGGGCCGTGAGGCCGAACGGCAGCGCGATGAGCACGATGGCCGAGAGCCTGCCCTCAGCGCTGAGCGCCTCGACCTGCCGTCGCAGTTGGGCGCGCTCACGAATGGTGTGGGAGACGCCGTAGAGCACGTCGGCGAGGTTGCCGCCGACCTCTCGGTTGATGGCAACGGCCTGGGAGATCCACGAGAAGTCGTCGCTTCGCATTCGGTGGGCTGTGTGTTCCATCGCCTCCGAGAGCGGGCGACCCACTCGTAGTTCATTGCTGATCCTGGTGAACTCTTCCGACGTCGGTGAGGCCGCTTCGCGGCCGACCATCGCCATGGCCTGGGGGAACGAGTAGCCGGCGCGCAGGCTGCCGGCGAGCATCTGTGATGTCTCGTCGAGTTGGAGAGCGAAGGCTTTGCGCCGCCTGTCGGTCCGGATGTTCACGTAGAGGACGGTAGCGAGCGGGATGAGGACCAGGAGCGCAAGCCCGAGCACCGGAAGGCCGAGCAGCAGGCCGAATGCCAGCGCTGTGAACATGGCCGAGATGACGATCACGATCAACTGGGATGCCGGCAGGCCGACCCCTGCCACGTCGAGCCGCTCCGTCAATGTGAGACTGCGGCCGGCGAGCACGCGGTCGACACCACGGGTGGCAGCCTCCGCGACGCCGGATACCGGGCTTCGGCGTCGGTACCCGGCGGGGCGCCGGCGGCTCAGCGGAACCGCCCTCGCGTTGGGCCTGGCGATGAGCACCAGGGCGATGACGAGCGCGAACCCCAGAGCGAGGGCGGCCGCGATGAGGACAGGTTGGGACAGCATCAGCGCGTCCGGGGGGGGGGGGGGGGGGGGGGGGGCTCGGCGCCGAAGACCCTGGGCGACAACTGGATGCCGAGATCGGCGAACCGGTCGCTGAACTGCGGCCGGACCCCCGTTGGGAGGACGTGGCCCAGGAAGCGGCCATCACGGTCCACGCCGGCGCCGTAGTTGAACAAGAAGACGTCCTGCATCGTGATGGTCTGGCCCTCCATGCCGTTCACCTCGGTGACCGCGACGATGCGACGCGTCCCGTCGCGGAGCCGCGCCAGTTGGATGATGAGATCGATCGAACTGGCGATCTGTTCTCGGATGGCGCGCAGGGGCAGTTCCATGCCGGCCATCAGGACGAGCGTCTCCAGTCGGGCAAGCGCGTCGCGGGGCGAGTTGGCGTGGATTGTCGACAACGATCCGTCATGGCCGGTGTTCATGGCCTGGAGCATGTCCAGGGCCTCGGCGCCGCGAACCTCGCCGACGATGATGCGGTCGGGGCGCATGCGGAGCGAGTTGCGCACGAGATCACGGATCGTGACCTCGCCCTTTCCCTCGATGTTCGGCGGCCTGGACTCGAGGCGTACGACGTGTTCCTGCTGCAGCTGCAGTTCGACCGCGTCCTCGATGGAGATGATGCGCTCGCCTCCGGGGATGAACGACGACACGACGTTGAGCAGCGTCGTCTTGCCGGTTCCCGTACCGCCGGAGATGAGCACGTTGAGACGGGCCTTGACGCAGGCGTCGAGCAACTCTGCGATCTCGGGGGTGAGGGAGTCGAGGCGGATGAGGTCCGGGATGGTGAGGGCCTCATGGCTGAACTTGCGGATGGTGAGGGTGGGCCCGGTGAAGGCGAGTGGGGGGATGATGGCGTTGACGCGGGACCCGTCGTCGAGGCGCGCGTCGACGAGCGGGGACGACTCGTCGATCCGGCGTCCCATCCGCCCGACGATGCGGTCGATGATCTGCCGGACGTGCGCTTCGTCGCGGAAGCGGACGTCGGAGTGGTAGATGCGGCCGGCGTGCTCGATGTAGACCTTGTCGGGGGCATTGACCATGACCTCGGTCACGGACGGGTCGGCGAGCAGCCCCTCGATTGGGCCGAGCCCCAGCACGTCGGCCTGCACTTCCTCGACGAAGCGGCGGCGCTCGGCGCCCGTCATCGCGAGGTTCTCGCCTTCGATGACCGCCGTGAGTTCCTGCTGGACCAGTTGGCGCAACTGTTCGTCACTCATGGAAGGGTCGTTGAGACGTGTCCCGAGCCGCTCGTAGAGCGATTCGGTTGTCCTTTCCTTCAGTGCGCGCATGGCGTCCTGGGCTTCGCGCGGGGCGCTGGCCCGTCGGGCGAGTGGGGGGGAGGAGGCGGCCGGCTTCGGTTCGGTCGGCCGGGCGAGCCCGGGCGGGGCCGGGGCGGCGGTCGCGGACTCCGGGGCAGCCTCCGCCGAGGCGGGGGTCGCGGGTGATGCCGGGTCAGGAGAGGGGGCCGTAGCGTGGGCAGCGGCGGGGCCCTCCTCGCCCCGGGCGGCCCGCAGACGGTCAGCGAGTCCCATTGGCGGCCGCCCTTCCGCGGGCAAAGAGCTTCCCCTTGGGCTGCTGGTGGTCTCGCGGTTGCTTGGCGATCCGCTCCACGAGAGAGGAGAGGCTGCGCGTCAGCGGGTCCTTGCCGCCGGTCTGTAGCAGGGGAATGCCCTGGTTGACGGAGATCGGCACGACCTTGGATGAGGGGAGAGTGACGTCGACCTTCGTGTTGATGGTGGCCTCCACGTCGGCGACGGTGAGCCCCCTCGAGGCGTCGGCGAAGTTGATCACCACATGGCGGGGCTCAAGCAGCAGGGACAGCTCGGTGAGGGTCTCGATCTCCTTGCGGAGGCCGCGGACACCCGGCACGTCCAGGCCCGTGACGAGGACCAGTTCGTCGGTGAGGTCGAGCGCGGCCAGCGTATGCTCGGAGAGCCCAGGTGACGTGTCCACGACGACGAAGTCGAACGACTGCCTGAGAGAGGTGATAAGCGTCGCGACCTCATCCGCTGTCACCGAGTCTGCCGCGGCAGGGTTGTCCGCCCCGGCCACGACCCAGAGCGCGGTCTCGTGCCTGGTCAGGTAGGGCTTGAGCGCGAGCGGGTCGCTGCTGGCGGCGGGCCGAATGGTGTCGGGGAGCGTGTAGGCCGGGTTGAGGTTGAGCGCGCTGGCGACGTCACCGAAGTGAAGATCGAGGTCGACGAGGACCACGCGGTCCGGGAGGTACCCGGCGAGCCCTACGGCGATGTTGGTGGCGACGGTGGTCTTCCCCACGCCGCCCTTGGGCGAGGCCACCGTGATGAGACGGCCCCGCGGGGCCTGCTGCCCCCCCTCTTCGGTGGATCTACGGCTGTGCTGCGTGATCGTGTCGCGGAACTCATCGACCGTGGCCTGGGGTGAGATCATGTCGCGAATCCCGGCACGCATCGCGGCGAGTGCGATGGCGTCCGGCTCCTCGGTGATCAGAACCACCGGGAGGCCCGCGCGTTGCCGGGCCCAGTCGCCGATCGCTATTGCGCCACTCGGATCCGGCCCGGCATCGATCATGAGGAGCCCGGCGGCCGGGCCGGTAGTCAGGGCCGAGGTCAGCTCGTCAGCGTCCTCTCCGGTGAGATGGGTGAGTTGGCCGTCAGTGGCGAAGGTCACCTGGTCGACGACGTGCGGATCTCGGGCGACGAGTACGACGGTGCTCATGACTCGGTGTCCTCGGCCGTGAAGCCGGCGACGGTTCCCGCGCCGAAGTCATCCAGCGTGACCACATCGTCGGTGCCGGTGATGTCGGAGTCCTCACGCTCCAGAGTCAGCCACAGGGTGCCGTGCTCGGCGCCCCACACCACGCGCTCCGCGTCGGCGGCGGACAAGGCGAGCGTGATGAACTGGCTCCCGGGTGCCGGAGTGGCGCCATCCCCCTCGTCGTCCTGGGCGGGGGTGTCCGCGTTGGCCTGCACGCGGCTCACCAGGGTGCGGTGCAGGATGGTCTCGGACGAGTACGGACCCACCTGCGGCGCCACCGACAGGACAACTCCCACTGTGTCGCCGGCCGCCAACTCGCCGCCGAGGACCCGTTCGGGTGCCAACAGCACAGTCACCTGCACCAACTCGTCGGGAACGAGCACGACGTCGCCGCTGAGGTCCTCGAGCGACACGAAGCGTTGGGGCAGCACCTGCTCGCCGGGGATCAGATCGGTCGCTGCGACCAGGTCGGACACGGGGTCTGGCTCGGACAGGGCACCAGGCACCACTGCGGCCGCGGGGAGTTCCTGGAGTTCGGCGTTCTCGCCAACCGCCAAGGCGCCGCCCGCCGGGATGTCGGCTGTAACGACAAGTACGGGAGTGGGTTCGTATTGGGCGAGGGCGCGTTGGTCCGCGCCGATGACGTAGGAGGCGATCAGTACTGCGCCCACCACCGCGAGAAGGGCCGCTACGATCGCGGCGATGACACGTCTGCTCATAAGTGTGTTGTCTCGTCCCTCTGGTCAGTCGGTCAACTGGACTGTGGTCGCGCCGTAGTTCGGGCCGCCGATCTCCCCGCCGAGCTCGACCTTCTCGATGAAGGTGCCCGTGATCCAGCGGGAAGCGCCCGTGCACTTGCCAATGCCGCCGTACCAGCCGGCGCCCTTGTTCAGGCAGTAGTCGTCGACCTGGAAGACGGCGTACCCGTCGATGTGGTATTCGGAGCCGGACCCCACGCCTCGCACGTCGTCGAAGACGGGGATGAGGAGTTCTTCGCCGACCATGTTGGACAGGAGATCATCGCAGTACGAGTTGCTCGTAGCTGCGCGACGGCGGCACCGCGACGCTCCCGGACGGCGCGGAGCTCCGCTACACTGAGCAGCGCACCCGCATGATCGACATGGTCACCGACCACAAGGGCCTCCCGGTGACGGAGCAGGACGGCGACGCGGCCGCGGCCCCGCCGGAGTCGACGGGCGACGACGTGGACCTCTCCCAGAGCGACGAGGCCAGCATCGCTCCATCTGACGAAGGTTCGGCCCCTCCACCCGAGGAGGAGCTCGCCCCCGAGACGGGGGAGCACAGCTCGGAGCCTGAGGGCGGAGACGAGGAGAGCGACGACGCCGTGGCCGAGGGACCCGAGAAGCCGCACCACGGCGGCGCCGACGAGGCCACGGACCAAGAGCCGAAGTGAGCCCACGGCCCACGGGCCCCTAAGATGGGGCGCGCCGTAGCCGCGGCACCCCCGACCCGTGAGGAGCGAGACGACCGTGGGTATCACCGCCGACGACGTGGCCCGCCTGGGCGCACTGGCGCGCATCCGGCTCACCGAGCAGGAGTGCCATGACCTGGCGCCGGAGCTGAACGTCATCCTGGAGTCCGTCCGGAGCGTCTCCGAGGTGGCCGGCCCGGACGTCCCGATGGCCACGCACGCCATCCCGATGGCCAACGTTTTCCGCGACGACGTCGTCACCGGCTCGCTCACGCAGGAGCAGGCCCTCTCCGGCGCCCCGGACCAGGAGGACGGCCGGTTCCGCGTCCCGCAGATCCTGGGGGAGGAGTGACCGTGACGCCGAACCTCACCGCGTCCGCCGCGGAACTCGCCCGCCTCATGGCCGCCGGGGAACTGACCTCCGAGGTCCTCACTCGGTCCTGCCTGGCGCGCATCGAGCAGCTCAACCCTGCGCTCAACGTGTTTCTGTCCGTCGACGCCGAGTCGGCGCTAGCCCAGGCGCGCGACATCGACGCCCGCCGCGCCGCCGGCGAGAAGCTCGGCCCGCTGGCCGGCATCCCGATCGGCGTCAAGGACAACTTCTGCACCACCGACTTCCCGACCACCTGCGGGTCGCGGATGCTCCAGGGCTGGACCCCGCCCTACGACTCGACCGTCGTCGGCAAGCTCCGCGCCGCCGGGCTGGTCATCGTCGGCAAGACCAACATGGACGAGTTCGCCATGGGCTCGTCCACCGAGACCTCCTTCTACGGCCCCACACGCAACCCGTGGGACACCGAACGGATCCCCGGCGGCTCCGGCGGTGGCTCCGCGGCCGCGGTCGCGTCGTTCATGGTGCCCCTGGCCGTCGGCTCCGACACCGGTGGCTCCATCCGCCAGCCCGGCTCCGTCACCGGCACGGTAGGCGTGAAGCCCACCTACGGCGGCGTCTCGCGCTACGGCCTCGTCGCCATGGCCTCCAGCCTCGATCAGCCCGGCCCCTGCGCCCGCACCGCCCTCGACGCGGCGATGCTCCAGGAGATCATCGGTGGCTACGACCGGCACGACTCCGCCTCCATCGACCAGCCCGTCGGCGACCTCACCGGCGCGGCCAGCGCAGCTGACCTCTCCGGGCTGCGCGTCGGCGTCGTCACCGAACTCGGGGGGGAGGGCTACGAGCCCGACGTGCTGGCCCGCTTCGATGAGGCCGTCGACCTGCTCCGCGCCGCCGGCGCCGAGGTCGTCGAGGTGTCCTGCCCGTCCTTCCGCTACGCGCTGCCCGCCTACTACCTCATCCAGCCCGCCGAGCTGTCCAGCAACCTGGCCCGCTTCGACGGCATGCGCTACGGCCACCGTGCCGGCGACGACGGCACGCGCTCCGCCGAGGAGGTCATGAACCTCACCCGCGACGAGGGCTTCGGCAAGGAGGCCAAGCGGCGCATCATTATCGGCACCTACGCGCTGTCGGCCGGCTACTACGACGCGTACTACGGCTCCGCGCAGAAGGTCCGCACCCTCATCCAGCAGGACTTCGATCGCGCCTTCGAGGCCGTCGACGTCCTCGTCTCGCCCACGACGCCGACCGTCGCCTTCAAGATCGGCGAGCGCATGGCGGACCCGATGTCGATGTACATGGCGGATCTGTGCACCATCCCGTCGAACATGGCCGGCAACGCGTCCGCCTCGTTCCCCGCGGGTCTCAGTGAGGACGGGCTGCCCGTCGGGCTGCAGGTGATGGCCCCGCCGATGGCCGACGAACGCCTCTACCGCGTCGGCGGCGTCCTGGAGCGCGCCCTCGAACAGCAGTGGGGCGCCCCGCTGCTCGCCCGACTCGCCGAGAAGGAGATCAGCGCATGACCGCCACGGTCGACTACGACGACCTGCTCACCCGCTACGAGCCCGTCCTCGGGCTCGAGGTGCATGTCGAGCTGAACACCAACTCGAAGATGTTCTGCGGCTGCCCCACCACCTTCGGCGGCGAGCCCAACACTCAGGTGTGCCCGGTGTGCCTCGGCCTGCCCGGCTCCCTGCCGGTCATCAACTGCAAGGCCGTCGAGTCCGCCATCCGCATCGGCCTGGCGCTCAACTGCCAGATCGCCGACTGGTGCCGCATGGCCCGGAAGAACTACTTCTACCCGGACATGACGAAGAACTTCCAGACCTCGCAGTACGACGAGCCCATCGCCTTCGACGGGTACGTGGACCTCGAGGTGGAAGGCAAGACGTACCGCGTCGAGATCGAGCGCGCCCACATGGAGGAGGACGCCGGCAAGGCCCTGCACGTCGGCGGCTCCGGCCGCATCCACGGCGCCGAGTACTCGCTCATCGACTACAACCGCGCCGGTGTGCCGCTCATCGAGATCGTCACCAAGCCCGTCAAGGGCGCCGGCGACAAGGCGCCCGAGGTGGCCAAGGCCTACGTCTCGCACCTGCGCGACCTGCTCCGCGCCCTCGGCGTGTCGGACGTGCGGATGGAGCAGGGGTCGCTGCGCTGCGACGCCAACGTGTCGCTCATGCCCATCGGCTCCGAGGTGCTCGGCACCCGCACCGAGACGAAGAACGTCAACTCGCTGCGGTCCGTCGAGCGGTCCATCCGCTACGAGATGACCCGCCAGGCGGCCATCCTCGACGACGGCGGCAAGGTCAAGCAGGAGACCCGCCACTTCCACGAGGGCGAGGGCAACACCTCACCCGGGCGGTCCAAGGAGGAGGCGGAGGACTACCGCTACTTCGCCGAGCCCGACCTCATGCCGATCGCGCCGTCGCGCGAATGGGTCGAGGAACTGCGTGGCACGCTGCCCGAGCCGCCCGCCGAGCGGCGCCGCCGGCTGCAGGCCGAGTGGGGCTTCAGCGACATCGACTTCGGCGGCATCGTGTCGTCGGGTGCGTTGGATCTGGTCGACGCGACCGTTGTCGCCGGCGCGACGCCGGGCGCGTCCCGCAAGTGGTGGGTCACCGAGCTGGCGCGTCGCGCCAACGAGGCCGGCGTCGAACTGGACGCGCTCGCGATCACGCCCGCGCAGGTCGCCGCCGTGCAGGGGCTCGTCGACGACGGCAAGGTCAACGACAAGCTGGCGCGTCAGGTCATCGAGGGTGTTCTCGCCGGCGAGGGCGAGCCGGCCGAGGTCGTCGAGAAGCGCGGGCTCGCCGTGGTCTCCGACGAGGGTGCGCTGAGCACCGCCGTCGACGAGGTCATCGAGCGGAACCCGGAGGTCGCGGACAAGATCCGCGCCGGCAAGGTGCAGGCCGCCGGGGCGCTCATCGGCCAGGTGATGAAGGCGATGAAGGGCCAGGCCGACGCGGCCAAGGTGCGGGAACTGATCCTGTCGAAGCTGTCCTGAGGCGGATCAGGGCCAGTTGTCGAGCACATCCTGGAACAACTGAGCCACCACCGGTCCAAGCGCGAGGACCGTGGCGACGATCGCTCCAGCGATGGCTGACAGCATGATCGCGTACTCGACTGCTGTGGCGCCGCGCTCGTCGCGACGCCTGACCGACCGCGCCGGGTCGGCGTCGTCTCGCCAGCTCTCCATGGCTCCCCCTTGGGTCGGTGGCTCCTGGCCAAAGGTTAGTCCACCGGCGGGATCACGTGAAGGGCCGCCAGTGGCCGCTCACCCGAGGGCGGCCCAGGTCTTCGGGCCCACAACGCCGTCGGCGGTCAGGCCGTTGCTGCGCTGGAAGCTGCGCACCTGGGACTCGGTGCCCGGGCCGAACTGACCATCAACGGCGAGCGTGTACCCCAAGGCCGACAGGCGCTGCTGCAGATAACGGACGTCCTCGCCGGTGGAACCGCGCCGGATCGTCGGCCGCGACATCGTGCCGCCGCCCGAGGACCCGCCGCCACCCCAGGATCCGCCCCCTGAGTCACCGCCGCCACCCCAACTGCCGCCCGAGGTGCCTCCGCCGGAGGCCCCGCCGCCGGAAGTGTCGTCCCAGCCGCCGCTCCAGCCACCGGACCCGCCGCCCGAACCGCCGCCGTCGCCCCAGGAGCCGGAGCCGCCCGCCGAGCCACCGCCGGACGAGCCGCCCGAGCCCCAGGAGCCGGAGCCGCCGCCGGACACGTTGCCGGAGCCGCCGCCGGTGGTCCACGAGCCCGATCCGCCGCCGGAGCCGCTGCCGCCGCCGGACGAAGCCTCGAGGGCCGCCCAGGTCTGCGGACCCACCACCCCGTCGGCGGCGAGACCGTGGCTCGACTGGAACGAGCGCACCGCGCTGGCGGTGAGCGAGCCGAACTGGCCGTCGACGCTCAGCCACGCGCCGTGTGCCACGAGGCGTTCCTGCAGATAGACGACGTCCTGGCCGCTGTCGCCCTGGCGGAGCGTCCTGCGCGTCGTAGTGGCCGGGGTGGTCGGCTGGCCCCAACCGCCACCGCCTGAGGACGCCGGCGCCTCGACGGTGAAGGGCCGCTGCGCCTGGAACCCGGCCGTGACGGTGCCCACCGTGAACAGGTTCGGCGTCTGGTCCGGTGGCATCCGCTGGACAATCGCGGAGTGGAAGGCGCGGTAGTCGCCGCTGAACGACCCGTTGTTCCACACCTGCAGCACCTTCTCGGTGAACAGCCCGTTGACGCTGCCGTCACTGGACAGCTGGTTGTCCTGGCAGCCGGAAATGAGCAGCACCTCCGCCGCGATGTCGGTGCTGCGGGTCTGGCCGGCGACCGCCTGCGCCGCACTGTAGAGGTCGCGGCGGCGATTGAAGTCCGCCGCGGCCACGCTCGGCGGCATGGCGCGCGGCCGGAGCTTCTCCACCTTCACCTCGCTTGGCCAGTACTCGGCGCCCAGCGGGTTGCGCACCAGCGCCTCACGCGTGGCGATCGCCATGATGCTGCGGGCCACCGTGCCCGAGTGGCAGGAGTCCGAGAAGACGAGGATCCGCACCCCGGCCGGGAACTGGGCCCACATCCGGTACAGCTCGTCGTCCAGGACCTGACGGTCGTAGCAGCACCACGTCTCGTCGAGGCTGTCGGCCTCGTCGCCGTTGGTGTCGCCGATCTGACCGCCGTGACCCGCGTAGCTGATCAGCGCGATGTCCCCGCTGACGGTGGTGCGGGCCAGGTCGCCGATGGCCGCGAGAACAGCCGAGGACGTCGCCTGCCCGTCGAGCATGGTCCGGGTCCGGAATCCCTGGGCAGCCGCGATGCGCGCCATGGCGTTGGCGTCGTTGACGCACCCCCCGAGTACCGACGGTGCCGGGACGTAACTGGTGGTGTCGACCACGTTGAGTCCGACGTGGAGTGAGTAACCGGTCATTGAAGTGGTCCTTTCAGGCTCATGGCTGCGGGGTTGGGGTGGAGATGGGGATGAGGACGCCCCGGCTGCGCACCGGCCATTCGACGGGCGCCGAGGTCGTGCGCGTGCCGTCGTCGGCGACGGCGGTGACGGTGAACGTGACGGCGGGATCCGCCGCGTAGGTCGTGAGCGGCAGCACGAAGCCGCGCTCGCCCTGGCGGTCGGACTCGGTGAGGGTGAGGGGTTCGGCATCCGCCCCGAGGAACGTCGCCCGCACCTCCAGCCCGGCCAGGCCCGAGAGGTTGCCGGTGGCCACGAACGTCACGCCGAGGCTGAGATCCTCGATGTAGCTGCGGGTCTCGTCGAGGGTCTCGGTGCCCGGCTCGACGCTGTGGCCGAGCGCCACCGGATCGGGGGTGCCGGCGGGCAGCGTGAGCGTCGCCTCCCCACCGGGGTCGATGAGCAGGGACGGTGTCGCGACGACCTGCCCGGCGGCGGCGATGCGGTCGACCGACACGCGCCGGGCGAGCCGGTTGGTCAGCGTCAGCGTGTCCCCGGAGCGCGCCGTGTCGACGGGACCCTCGGGCGGCCCGACGACACGGCTGAGGTCCAGCCGGAGCGTGCTGACCGCCGTGTCGCCGCCGGGAATCGCGTAGCGGGCCGAGCCCACCAGCCCTCCGTGCTGCAGCAGGTTCCGCAGAGTCAGCAGGCCGGGGATGTCGGTGGTCAGCAGGAACGTGAAGCCGGTGTCGATCGCCACGCACTCCACCGAATCGCTGCCCGGCACGGCCCAGCTGACGTCGGGCGCGACCCCGGCCTGCCAGGGGCCGACCAGCTCGACCTCGCGCCCCAGGCGCCGGCGGAGTTCACCCGCGAGCAGGTCGAGGTCGGCGGCGTCGGTCTCCGGCTCGAGCGCCGCGGCGAGGACGCAGCGGATGTTGGCCGGGTTCTCCACGTCGATGGTCGACGTCAGGAGGAGCGTGGGCTCGTAGGCACGTTCGGGATCATCGCCCGGATAGCGGCCCACGGCATACTTCTCGGGGATCACCATGAAGCGGCCGGGCTGGGTGAGGGAGCGGAACACCTTCACCCCGGGCGTGGACACCGTCTCGGGCTGCCAGGGCCGGTACTCGGTCTCGCCCAGCTTCAACGCGGGGCGGCAACCGACCGACTCCCACCCGCCGCCGGCCGCCGCCTGCCGGTACAGCTCGGGATGATCGGCGCAGGCGACGAGCGCGGTGTGCCTGGAGACGGCGGTCGCGCTGGTCCGGACGTGGTCCGCTGTCAGGCGGGTCAGGTCCAGCTTCGCGAAGGCGACGGCGGGGGAGATCGCCACTTCGGCCTTCGCCATGCCCAGCAGTTGGGTGCGGGCGAGGCGCTTGGTCACGTCATCGCGACGACGCAGCGCCAGGATCTTGGGGGCGACGACCTTCTCAGCGGCCAGCCGGCCGCTCCCGCTCTGCACGCGCCATCCGTGATGGACCAGCCCGACCTCGAGGGCCGCGGGCTGGGTCTGGAACCCCGGTGTGGACAGCGCGCCGTAGGCGAGGCGCACCCAGTCGTTCTGGAGTACGAAGGTGGCCGTCAGCTTCGAGCCGTCCTCCCCGAGGAACTTCGTGACGTTGAACGAGTTCGCCGTCATGCGCTCCGTGCGGTCGGTGCCGTTGTCGCGGAAGGGGATGACGAGGGCGACCTGCGGTACGCACCGGACCGGTTTGAGGGTGGGCCGTCCGGCGGCCTCCCAGGCGTCGAGGGTGGCACGGGAGGCGCCAGCGGAGAAAGTGACCACGATCGTTGCTTCCAGCGCCGGAGAGCCGTCGGCCTGGTGGCCGACCTGTTCGATGTCGAAGCGGAACGGCGACTCGCCGGGTTCCTGGCCGGGGTCCGGCATGACGAGCTCCAGTTCGGGGATGAACCACCGGTCGTCGTCGCGCCGGTCCCGGAGCAGCGGTTCGCCGGTCAGCACCGGCCCGTCCAGGATCGGCGCCACGGTGGCCTCCAGCACCAGGTCGTCGGCCAGGTGCGGACGGATCGAAAGGTGCGGACGGACCGCCGAAGGCCGTGGGCGCACCACCTGGGTGAGCGGCACCGCGACCTCGTGGCGGAGCATCATCGGCTCACGCCCCGGGCCGCGGGTCCGGGCCGAGCGCACCGGAAGGACGTCGCGCACCTCGCCGCCGTCGACGGCCACGAGACGAACGACCCGTTCCGGGGAGCCGTCGAGGACGGGACCGAGGAGGTCGACGAGATTCCGTCGCCAGGCTCCCGTCACGCCGTCGGCTCGCCTGGCCAGGATCGCCAGGTCCGGGCCGCCTGACCGAGCCGCAACCGCCGCGAGCAGGCCACGCGCCTCCTCACCCTCGACTGTGGCGCCGAGCGCGACCGTCCCGAACGGACCGCTGCCGGCGGCGCTCACCGGCTCGGCGGTCTCCAGCCGCAACTCGACGTGGGCCAGGTCGTCCAGGTGGCACGCGATCTCGAGGGCCAGGGTCGCGCTGATCACGAGATCGGAGATCCGCTCGTGCGGCGCCGGGGTGCGGCTCAACAGGAACGTCAGCGAGCACACCGGTGCGCCCGATCCGTCGCGCCGCACCTCGGCGATGTCGGTCATGTCCGGCCGTCCCCTCAGAGCGGGTAGTCGAGGAAACGGGTGGGCGTCGCAGCAGCCTCGCGCGGCTGGGCGTCGTCGTCGGGCGCGGACGCAGGGGCCACCAGGTAGGCCGCCTCCGGCGCCGGGGCCACGTCGCGTGCGACTGGCGCGGCGATCTCACGGAGCTTGCGGACCCGGTCGTCCGGCAGCGATCTGCTGACCACCCCGTCGTCGGTGGGCCGCGGCACGTCGATGATGATCGGCCCGTTCCCGTTGGCGCTGACCCAGGGGCCGGTCCACGACTGGCCCGGAGTGAACAGCGTGCCCTTCACGGTGGCCGTCACCTGATAGCGGTAGAAGGGCAGCAGCTCCGGATCACCCGAGAACACGGTCCAACTGCGGTCGGTGTCCACGTCGCTGAAGCTCCAGCGGAACCTCACGGGCGCCATGCCGAGCGGCTGGTAGGTGTCGTCGGTGGCCTCCATCACCACCTCCACCGTCTGCGAGTTGTCCTCCAGCATCACGCCTAGGCCGATGGGGCCCACTGCGATGCGGCCCGCGTTGTCCGCGCGGACCTCGAGAGTCGTGTCGTTGAGCATCGTGCCGTTCGGCTCGGGGTCCAGGTCGATGACGTTGCGCTCGATCTGCACCCGGTTGTACTGGTCCAACGTCTCGCTCGGCGGCTCCGCCAGGTGCACCTTGCGCTTGACGTAGGTCATGTCCGGGGTCCAGCCGTCCGGGGCGCCGCTCACATCACCCGCCACCTTCTTGGCGGTCTGGAACTTCCACGTCGGGTCGACCCCGTCGCTGCCGCTGAAGCTGTGCCCCTGCCAGTTCAACTCACCGGTGGTGTTCGGGTAGCCGACCTGCACCGACAGGAACTGCACGGTGTTGTCGCCCCAACTGGCCACGGGCCGCACGACGCGGGCGAGGCGCTGCGGCCAGTCGTCCAGGTACACGGACAGGAAGTACTTGCGCTCGGCGTCCGGGTCGGCCTTGATCTCATCGGCCATTCCGGCCAGGGAACTGGAGATCGTGTGGTCCTGGAGGTACGCGAACTGCCGGGTCTCCTCGTAGTGCAGATCCAGATGCGTCTCGTCCCGCCGGTACTTCAATGACAGGCCGACGCCCCACGGCGAGAAGATCGAACCGCCCGACGACGCCTCGGCCGCCTCCACCTCGGGGGCCGGCGGGTCGAAGATGACCTTCTGGGCCATCTCCATGAACTTGTTGAACACCAGTTCCGAACGCTCATCCATGCGACGAGCGATCTCCTCGGCGCCCGGCAGCGTCGTGTCGACCTTGACATCGACCTTGATGGTGCCCGACTTGCGCATGTTGTTGAACTCCGCCTGGGCGTCGACCTTGGCCCAGAAGGCGCGCCCCGAGGCCGCCGCGGAGAAGTGGGTGAAGATCGAGTCCCAGTTGCCGTCGATCTTGATGGTGCACACCGGCGACCAGACCTTCAGCTTGTAGTTCTGGATCACGATGAGGGGGCTCGCCGTCCCGTGGAACGCGGCCCAGGCGATGGACGCCGGGTACTTGCCCAGGAGCCCCGAGAACGCGTGGGTGCCGGTGGGATCGATGGAGCCACCGCCCTGACCCTGCATCATACAGTACCAGGGGTCGAGGTTGTTGTCAGTGGCGCCCGGCTCGGGATCACGGGTGAGCGCCCGGCTGCGTGGCATGCCGACGGTGCGGAAGCCGCGGGTGACCCCGCGGGTGTCGGTGTCGGCCACCGGGAAGCCCGTCGGAGTCGGAGACATGTTCGATACCGAGGTTGTCGCCTGGGAGATGATCGCCGGCCGGAACATCGGGGGCTTGCGCGAGTTCTTCAGGCCCCAGAAGACCTCCTCGGAGCCGCTGAACCGTTGTGTGATCTCCGACTCCGCCTGTCGCCTGGTCTGCTCCGGCAGTGCCCCGGTGACGGAGAACGTCATCATGCCTCCCGCGACGTCCCCGCCGCCTCCGATGACGCCCTCGCCGCCCGTACCGGCGAAGCGCACGAGGTTGAACAGGTAGTCGCCCTTGTCCGGGCCGTCCTTGCGGGCCATCCGGACCCGGTTGGGCACGTAGTAGAACACGGGAGCCTCGCCCTGGGCGATCAGCTCCTGATTGTTGACGTCGGGCAGGTAGAGCACGTCGTAGCCATCCTTGGTGATGGGTTGCGTGCCGCCGGCGTAGGTGGGACCCATTGCCTGGACCATGGTTGCGCCTTCCTCTTCTGGACCGTCGATGCGCACTGCACCGTCACGCCCTTACAGGAGCGGGGAACCGGCCGCCTGATACATCACGCGCTCGAGCGCCAGGGGGCGCCGAAGCAGACGAAGGCCCCGGACGCCGGGTCCGCCTCAGTGGCCGCCGCGAGCGACCGGGCGGCGTCGGCGCCGGTGGCCAGGTGCTCGTGGTAGCGGGTCATGGCGGCGGCAGCCACCTCGTCGGAGATCGGCGCGACCGGCGCGATCACGCAGCCGACGCCCGCTGACAGGAGCGTCGCCGTGAAACCGAGGGGCTGGTCTCCGGGACGGTGCGTGGCCCGGCCGACCTCGCACGCGGACAGCACCACATGGCTCGCCCGCACCGGGAGCCCCTCCAGTTCGTACGCGAAGACCGGCCCCCCGGGCAGCAGCAGGCTGGAGAACTGAGGGTTGTCGCCCCGATGCTCACCGTGGGCGGCGACGTGGACGAGATCGGCGCGGGCCAGCGCGTCGGCGAACGAGGTGCTGTGCGTCGTCGGCCAGTTCCGTGCCACAGCGGCCGCCTCGTCGTCGGCGAACGGCAGACCCGGGCCGACGAGCGCACTGACCCGGGGGCGGTCCACGACGCGACCGGAGGTCGCCCAGCTGGATGCGGTGGGCGCCACCATCACGGGCCTGCCCCTCAACTGGGGGAGGGCCGGCCACGGCACGCCCGCCAGCACCCGGGTGGGCACCACCACGAGCATTCCCGGTAGGCGTGTCAGCGGCTCGGCGACCACGTCGCCGAGTTCCTTGAGGCGGGCCGAGAGCGAGGCGGCCACCACTCCCGCCAGCGGATGTGCCGGGTGGAGGTTCGCCTGGGCGGTCAGGTCGCCGCGGACCGCGTCGACCAGGGCCGAGACTCTCGCCGCGTCGGCCAGGCGGACGGTGGTGCGCTGCTTCCCGAGCAGTACGGCCAGCACGTCCCCGCCGCGCAGCATGGTAACGACGACGGTGGCGCCGGCCTGTTCGGCGGTCTCCGCGATCCTGCGCACGGGGACCGTGGAGACGGTAGGTGGCAGTCTGGTGCGGGCCGTCCAGGTCAGGGTCCGCAGTTCACGTTCGGCTGCGAGGATGCCACGGGTGGCCGAGGCGGCGTCGGGGGAGTCGGGGCGGAACTCGGCCCGCCGTCGTCTCAGATCCGTGGCGACGTCGGAGACGCGCGGATCCGGCGTGGGTCTCAGACGCGCCACGGGCCGGGCGGCCGCGCGCCACCGGTCGGCGGTGCTGACGAGGGCGGAGGGCCCGATGGTGGCGGCGAGGTCGAGATCCAGGGCGGCGGCCTCCTCGCCGTACAGGGCGGATGCGGTCCGCAGGTCCAGGCTGGCGATTCCGAGCTGGGCGTTGACGAGCGAATCGGAGGCCCGCCGGAGGGTGGCGCGCGCCGCGGCCCTGTCGCCATCGCGGGCGGAGGCGCTCGCCAATGCCACGAGCGCCGCCATCCGCAGCGACACCACGGGGGAGCGGGACAGCCAGGCGACGTCCCGGCGCAGGTCCGGCAGCCGGGCAGGCCGCGACCCCGGCGTGCGCAGTGCGACGGCGGCCGCCTGCGCCGCCACTTCACGGTCGTGGGCGTCGGTGGCGGCCCTCCACAGCGTGAGGGCCGCCTCTCGGCGCGGGTGGGCGAGCAGCTGCGTGAGGACGGCGCGGCGATGCCAGATGTCCTCACCACGACGGCGGAACACGCGCGCCGCGGCCCTGCTTCGGGCGAGGGCCTCGTCGCGGTGGCCCATCAGCAGGGCCGTGCGGGCGAGGTCGAGGTCCACTTCCGCGACCTCGTGGGCGCCGAGCTTGCCAGTGCGCGCCCGCGTCAGGAGATCATGGGCGTCCTCGGCCAGACCGGCCGCCAGGAGGGCGCGGGCCCGGTCGTGACTCGCGACGGAACGGTCCACATCGACGTCCAGCTGATCGGCGTCGTGCATGTCGCGCAGGGCGGCGGGCAGGTCGCCGTACAGGTAGCGGACCCACCCGAGGTTGTGGCGCGCCATGTAGGCGATGGCGCCGGCGCCCAGTTGATCGGCGAGCTCGGCCGCGGCCTCGAGTTCGTCCGCGGCTTCGGCGAAGCGGCGAAGGGCGGAGGCGATCGTGCCCCGATTGAGGTGCAGACGCATCCGGTCCGGGGGCGGCAGGCACGACGGATCGACGTCGCCGAGCAGCCGCCACGCCGCCTCACGGTCGCCCGCGCGCGCCTGCAGCACCCCCTGCTGAACCCGGGCCGTGCACGCGATGTCGCGCAGACCCTCGGCGAGGGCGGTGCGGGCGATCTCGTCGAGGGAAGCGAGGGCCGGAGCGAGGCCCTCCTCCTCGAACAGGAGCCAGGCGCGCGTGATCCGGATGCGGAGCGTCAGGGGCCTGTCGCCGCCACATGCGTCGGCTGCCTCGTCGAGCAGGGCGGCCGACTCCTTCTGACGGTGCTCCGCGAGTAGCTGACGGGCCCGGTCATACAGTTCGGCCGCGGAGGGCTTCACCTACACCTCGATCGTCGGCGTGATCACCGGGCGCTGGTCGTGGCGCACCGGGCGGATGAGGAACCTGACGGGGCCGTGGGGGAGCAGTGGCCACAGGATCCGGCCCGTAACATCGGAGGTCTCCTCGAACCGGGCATCTCCGCAATGGGCCTCGACGGTCACCCCGCCGCCCGTGACCCAGCCGTCGATTCGCACCCCGCCGTCCACATCCGTGGTTACGAGCATGAGGCTCAGATTCGAGGCCGTGAAGGTCACGGTGTCGGTCGTCACGGGGTCGACCCCCCGCGCAGCGACGGGTCCCTGTGACTCGAGACTGGCGAGCTCTGCCCGCATCAACTCCAGAGACAGGGCGAAGACGACTCTGTCGACCAGCCCCTGCGGTGGGGGATCGTGCCGGGCTGCTGCCTCGGAGATGGCGGTCAGGATGTCGTGGTCACGGGCGTCCAGAGGGCTGAGCGCGTCGTCGGGTGTCATGTTGTGCTCCATGCGGGGTCGGCCTCGAGCGCGCGACGCAAGGCGGCCAGGCAGCGGCCCCGGGTGGGACCGATAGAGCCGACCGGCATGCCGAGCGCGGAGGAGATGGTGGCGTAGTCCGGACGGCTGGCGAGGGCGATGACTCGCAACAGTGCCTGACAGCGGGGGCTCAGCCGGGAGACGTGCCCCCAGAGCCTCCGGCATTCGTCAGCCTCCTCGGCAAGTTCGCACGGCCCGGGGCCGGGCTCGGGGACGGAGTCATTCAGTTCGATGCCCGGTGGGCGCCGCGCGAGACGCCAGGCCTCACGCCGGGTCGTCGTCAGAAGCCATGCGAAGACCGCCCGTGGCTCCTCGATGCTGGCGGAGGCGCGCAGCAGGGCCGCCCAGGACGACTGGACGACATCCTCGGCCTCGGGGCGCCCGAGCCCGGCCGATCTGGCGACTGCCCACAACGGTGGCGTCAGCAGCTCGACCAGTTCGGTGAGCCGGGATGCGTCACCCGCGAGGAAGCCGCGGAAGGCCTCCTCCGCCCGGGCGGACAGGAGACTCGAGTCGGTCACTGTCCGCGGTGGGCGTCCGCGGCCGACCGCCGGTGCGGCCGACGGTGCCGTCCGGGGAACGGAAGCGAGAGCGGGACGTAGTAGGGATTGCTCGCACTGACCGGTGCGCGTGGTCGCCGGTCACCCCCAGGACCTTGGTCTTGACGCGACGGGCAGTCCCTCCGATCAAGGGGAATGAGCGACTGCGACATGAGACACCTCCGGCGTGATTGATCAGGACGATTCACCGGACAGGAGCACGTGCCGGCGTTCCTGATACTCCTCAACCCTCCACCCGCGGCGCGCGAAGTGGAGGCCCTCCGGCCGATCAGAGGGCCGCGCCCGCGGGCCCCTGCAGCCCTCGCGTGCCGAACATCGTTGTCAGGGCGATTCGGGACTCATGAAGACTGGCCGATGGTTAGCCACCCTCCGAGGTTCGTCGCACAACAAAGACGACGGCAATGTCACCGGGATGCGGGGTCAGAGGCCGCCGCTAGTTGAGTCCCTCATAGTGGTGTAGCCCCCGGTGGCCGAGTCGGAAGACGATGGCGCGGTCACCGTGGGATCCTTCGAGTTCACCTCTCACAGATCTCTCGAAAGGGCATCACCACGATG
>JAUHXZ010000038.1 GCA_030426725.1 Actinomycetes bacterium | reverse complement strand
CACCCGATGTTCCCGAACCGGACATGCCGGCGAACTTCGCCGAACCGACCGGGCCGACCGTGCCTGGGTCTTTCGCCCCGGACCCCACGTCGTCCGATGCGTCCGGCCAGGCTTCGCGGGTGGAGGACTTGATCCGCCGTAGCGAC
This sequence comes from Actinomycetes bacterium, assembly GCA_030426725.1. Lineage (GTDB taxonomy): Bacteria > Actinomycetota > Actinomycetes > Propionibacteriales > Propionibacteriaceae > Arachnia. The sequence continues at coordinate 23,587 of JAUHXZ010000038.1, read as the reverse complement.
GCCATCTGGCACCCCGACGGCTGAACCACGCCCGTCCGCCGGCCACCAGGGTGAGGGTGTTGAGGGGTGGGGCCGGGGCAGGTTGGGTGGGCGTCGCGACCGGACCGGCGCGCAGCGCCCGTCCCGGGAGCGTGGGCGGCCCGGCCCCACCCCTCGACACCCGGACTTGGGGACAGTTCCGCTGGCGGGCGGCGGGGGTTTCGACGCGGGTACGTCGCAGAGCGACGCCGCCCGGCTCAACCCACGGGGCGTCAGCTCGACCAGCGGGTGGGTACTCAGCCTGCGGGCGGGAGGGCGCGGCGGGCGACGATCGCCCTGGTGCCGCCGACCGTACGGGCGATGATGATCGTCGCCGACGCCTTGCCCTTGGGCTTCAGCTCGCGGCGCAGCGCCGCCGGATCCACCTCGATCGCCCGCTTCTTGATCTCCAGCGTCCCGATCCCGTGCTCACGCACGTAGCTCTTCAGCACCTTGACGGAGTAGTCGAGCACCTCGACCACCTCGAAGCGGGTCGCCCACGGCGTATCAATGGACTCGTCCGACGACAGGTAGGCCACGTGCGGGTCCAGGAGCCACGCGCCGGGGACGGACTCCCCCACCAGGCCGGCCCGGATCGCGGCGCCGTCGGGTTCGTAGAGGAAGCGCCCCAGTGGCGCCACACCGGGGTCGGCGCCGGCCGGCTCGAGTTCGAGGGTCTCGCCGTCGCGAAGCAGCACCGCTGTCCGGCCCTCCGGCTGCCGGTTCCACAGCGACACCTCCACGACGTCACCACCGTCGCTCACCCACGTCGCTCGAACCCCACCGGGGATGAGCTCCTTCGGCAGCCCCGGCCCGAGCTTGACGCACACGAACCGGTCCGAGGCGAGCTGGTCCAGCACGAGGGACCAGGGCGGCGTGAAGTCCGCGACGTTCCAGGTCCGGCCGCGCGCCGTCCGGCGCGCCGGGTCCAGGAACACCCCAGCGTTCAGGGGCACGTCGGCGTCCTCGGCGCGTCCCACCGAAGCGGGCCCGGCGCCGGTCAGCGCCAGGTTCCAGGAGGCGGCCTCGACGGTGTCCGGGTCGGCGTCGACGGCGTGCACGCCGACCCCTGCCTCGGCGAACGCCATCGCATCGGCGCCGATCCCGCACCCGAGGTCCCACACCTCGCCGACCCCGGCCTCGCGGAACCGGCCCGCGCGCCAGATGCGGACGGCGTCGCGGCTGGCCTGCTCGAGCCCGTCGGGGGTGAAGAGCATCTCGTTGGCGCGCGCGAACTTGACCCGGGCGCGACGGCGGAGCGCCGCCTGGGTGAGCGCCCACGCGGCGTCATCGGGGCCGAAGTCCGCCCGCAGCCTGGTCGCGGCGCCCAACGACGACGGGTCGGGCTCCCGCATCGCCGCGTCCAGAGCGCCCGCGCGGCCCGCCGGCGGGCCGTCAGCCAACGCCGCCCCCGGTCATGTCGTCCAGCGCCAGCCGACGCTGTGGCCGCCCTCATAGGGCAGGACGCCGTGGAACTGCGGCACCGACTCGTCGAACACGAGTGGCAGGAAATGCCGGTCGCCGTCCCACATGGGCAACCCCATCATGGTGTCGACGTCGTGCCAGGCCAGCGTGCCCTCGGCGTTCTCCGCGAACGGTTCGCCGTCGATCCCGGTGATGAGGAACACGAACCCGAACACGTCGCGGTCGTTGAAACCCGGCCAGGACAGCGTGCCCCGCAGCTCCATAGCGGTCACCTCGACGCCGGCCTCCTCGCGGATCTCGCGGCGCATCGCCGAGGCGATGTCCTCGTCCCGCTCGACCTTGCCGCCGAGCCCGTTGTACTTGCCCAGCTGCTCGTCGTGCGAGCGGGCCACCCGGTGAACCAGGAGCACGCGGCGCCGGTCCGGGCTCACGATGTAGCCCAAGGTGGTCAGCTCCGGCGCGAACGCCACGTCAGTCCTGCGACCGCTTCGACCAGCCGCCCTGGTCCAGCTCGCGGGTGTCGAACTCGACCACCTCGTCGCCGAAGCCCCGCAGCAGTTCGTGGCGCGCCTCACGGCGCTGGCGCTGCTCGATCGGGTTGGGCACGGGAGCGGCGGCCAGCAGGCGGCGGGTGTACTCCTCCCTCGGGTCGAGCAGCACTTCCTCGCGGGTGCCCTTCTCCACGATCTTGCCGAACTGCATGACCACGACGCGGTGCGCCAGCGAGTCGATGACGGCGAGGTCGTGCGAGATGAACAGGCACGCGAAGCCGAACTCGCGCTGCAACTCGGTGAACATCGCCAGCACCGACGCCTGCACCGACACGTCCAGAGCGGAGGTCGGCTCGTCGGCGATGAGCAGGTCGGGGCTGAGTGCCAGGGCGCGCGCGATGGACACGCGCTGACGCTGGCCGCCGGAGAGCTCGTGCGGATACCGGTTATAGACCGTGCGCGGCAGGTGGACGGCGTCGAGGAGCTCGTGGACGCGGGCCTCGCGTTCCTTCGCGCTGCCCTCCTTGTGAACGCTCAGGGGCTCGGCGATGACGTCGCCGATCGGGAACCGCGGGTTCAGCGATGCCGCGGGGTCCTGGAAGATGACCCCGATGCGGCGGCGGAGGCTCTTGAGCTGAGCGCCGCGGATCCCGAGGAGATCCTGGTCCAGCACACGGACCTCGCCCGACTCGGACGGGATGAGACCGAGCAGGGCACGGCCGATGGTCGACTTGCCGGATCCGGACTCGCCCACGAGGCCGACGATCTCGCCACGGTGGACGTCGAAGCTGACACCGTCGACCGCGCGGAACGGCTTCTTGCCGGCCCGGTGGTACTCGACGACGAGGTCGCGCACGTCGAGCGCGGTCTGGGCGCCCTCCTCGACCGGGTGAGGGGCGACGCCGAACTGGCCGTGGCCCTTCCCGAGCCGTGGGACGGCGGCGAGGAGCTTCTTCGTGTAGGCGTGCTGCGGCTGGAGGAGAACCTGCTCGACCGGCCCGCGCTCGACGATGGTGCCCTTGAACATCACGGCGACGTTGTCGGCCATGTCGGCGACGACGCCCATGTTGTGCGTGATGAGCAGGATGCCGGTGTTGAGCTTGTCCTTCAGCGAGCGCAGGAGGTCGAGGATGTCGGCCTGGACGGTCACGTCGAGGGCTGTGGTGGGCTCGTCGGCGATGATGACGTCGGGGTCGCAGGTGAGCGCCATGGCGATGACGACGCGCTGACGCATGCCGCCGGACAACTCGTGTGGGAACTGCTTAGCGCGGCGCTCGGCGCCCGGGATGCCGACGGCGTCGAGGAGTTCGACGGCGCGGTCCCAGGCCTCGGCGCCGAACGCGACACCGTGGACCTCCATGGACTCGGTGAGCTGCTCACCGATGGTGATGACCGGGTTGAGGGCGGTCATCGGCTCCTGGAACACCATGGCGACGCGGTTGCCGCGCATCGCGCGCAGCTGGCGGCCGCCGAGGGTGCCGATCGACTTGTCCGTGACGAACGTCTCGCCGTCGATGGTGGCCGACTTCGGAAGCAGACCGAGAGCCGTGGTGGCGGTGACGGACTTGCCGGAACCCGACTCGCCTACGAGCGCCATCACTTCGCCGGGCGCCACGCTGAGCGTGATGCCCTTGACGGCGTGGACGGAGCCGAACTCGGTGCGGAACTGCACGTCGAGCGAGTCGAACTTGAGGACCGGCTGCTCGCCGGTGAAGCGTGGGGTGGTGGTCATGGTCGTGCTCCTCAGTCCATCTGCTGACGGGGATCGAACGCGTCGCGCAGACCGTCACCGATGAAGTTGACGACCAGTGCGATGCCGACGATGAACACGCCCGGCCACCAGAACAGCCAGGGTCTGGTGCTCAGCGCGTTCTGGTTCTCGGAGATCAGCAGGCCCAGCGACGTGTTCGGCGGGCGCACGCCGAAGCCCAGGTAGGACAGGGCGGTCTCGACGAGGATCGCCGACGAGATGAGCAGCGTCGCGTTGACGATGATGGTGCCGAGGGCGTTGGGCAGGATGTGCCGGACGATGATGCGCCACGGCGAGGTACCGACGGCGCGGGCGGCCGCCACGAACTCGCGCTCCCGCAGGGACAGGACCTCCCCGCGGACAAGGCGGGCGAGGCCCGTCCAGGACACGAGGGCGAGCATGCCGGCCAGCGCGAAGATGCCGCCGACGTTGCCGGCCATGCGGCCGAGGACGGCGGCGAGGACGAGCGTCGGGATGATGATGAACAGGTCCGTGACCCGCATGAGGAACGCCTCGGACAGCCCGCGGAAGTAGCCGGCGGTGGCGCCGATGAAGGTGCCGATGAGGGTGGCCGCGAGGCCGACGGTGAAAGCGATGGCCAGCGAGTTCTGGGTGCCGAGCATCACGAGGGCGAAGTAGTCCTTGCCGATGGTCGTCTGTCCGAAGGGGTGCTCGCCCAGCGAGAAGGGCCACAGCGTCAGCGTCGGTGCCCCGGCGACCTCGACGATCGGGTAGAGGTCGATGTGGTTCTTGCCCCACCAGCCGGGGATCGGCCCGAAGCCGATCGACGTGAACGCCAGCAGGGTGATGAACACGAGGATCGTCAGCGACACCATGGCGCCGCGGTGGCGGAAGAAGCGCCTGAGGACGAGCTGGCCCTGGGAATAGGACTTGTCCGTGGTGCTCGTCTCGTCCGGCATGGACTCGATCTCGTAGTCGGCCTCGTGGACCTCGTCGAGCTCGGCGGGATCATTCGTGTTGGTCATGACTGTCCCTCCTTCCTAGCGGGCGATCCGCGGGTCGAGGATGGCGTAGGCGATGTCGGCCAACATGTTCATGATCACGGCCGCTGTGCCGGTGACGAGGTAGAAGGCCATGACGGGCGCGGGGTCCACCGCGGCCAGTCCCGTCCGGAACAGGTTGCCCATGCCCTGCCATCCGAAGACGGTCTCGGTGATGACGGCGCCGCCGATGAGCCCGGCGAAGTCGAACGCCACGATGGTTGCGAGGGGGATGAGCGAGTTGCGCAGCGCGTGGCGGGTGATCACCTTCCGCTCCGAGATGCCCTTCGAGCGCGCCGTGCGGATGTAGTCCTGATTGAGCACGTCCAGCATCGAGGCACGGGTGTAGCGCGTGTACGACGCCACGGAGATGAGCATCAGCGCGACGGTCGGCAGGACGAGATGGGTGAGGGCGTCGATGGTCATCATCCAGAACGTCGACTCGTAGTTCGGGGTGGCGGATCCGATGGTGGGGATCGGCCTGGGCTGCTCAGACAGGTACTGCGACCAGTTGGACAGCAGAAGATCCGCCATGGCCAGAAGCGAGGCGAGAACGGAGGTGATGATGGAGGCGAACGTGGCCTGCCGGCGGGAGAATCCCCCGAGCAGCTGACCGGCTGCAACGGCGACACCGATGGCGACCACCAGCAGGAGGAGGAGCAGCAGTATCGAACCGCCCTGCATGAGGAAGCCTCGCGTGGCGACATAGCCGATGATCGCCACCACAGCGGTGGCCGCGACGGCGTTACGGACCCGATGGTTGTGGAATCCGGAGGTCATCACGATGACGAGCACTGCGACCCCGATGACGGACAGGATATAGACCGGGATGCCGAGTGCGGGGTGCCGGAACCAGGTCACCATGTCGAAGTAGAAGAGGATGGCCACCACGCCGCCGAACATGGCTCCGGCGGTGATGCCGCGGCGCTTGAGGTCACCTCCCATGGCGGCCTGCAACACGATGGCCAGTACCGCCGCTATTCCGAGTATCACGGCCCAACTGAACTCCGCATCGACGATCCAGTTGTTGAACTCGATGGCCGCGTAGTGCTTGAGGAGGACGCCGAGCCAGAACACCGGCAGGGAGAAGAACATGAACGCCATGAGGGTGACGCCGTAGTCGAACCCGGAGTACTGGCGGATCGCGGTGATGATACCCAGTGCGACGCCGATGACGATGGCGGCCAGCGACGCGATGACGACGAGCCGCAGCGTCGACGCGGCGGCGGTGGCCACGAGGGCATTGACCGACTGGCCGTTGACCGCCGTACCCAGATCACACTGTCCGACCAGGCACTTGGAGGCACCCGTCAGCCAGTCCCAGTAGCGCTCATACCACGGCTGGTTGAGACCCATGTTCTCGATGCGCTGCCGGATCCGGTTCTCGCGGTTCGGGTCGTTCGACTCCCGCAGGTCCTCCAACGGATCGCCGGAGTTGATGACGAGTACGTACAGCAGCAGCGACCCGAGCACGAGGATCGCCAGCGAGATCCCCAGGCGCTTCGCAATGAACTTGAGCAAGATCGGTCCTCCGACATGATCCGGGCGCCGACGGCGGCGCCCTGTCCGCCGCATCCTACGGCAGAGGGAAGAGTGGGTGAAGGGTGTTGTGGGCAGAGATCGGGGCAGGTGGCCTGGGCCACCTGCCCCGATTCCGTCGACTAACTGGTGGAGTCAGTCAGGGTCACTCGGCGACCCACTGCGGAGCGTTCCAGGACACCTGGTCCTGGGTGGCGGTTGCCCGCACGTTGCTCAGCGTGGAGTCGAAGGCGACGATGCTCGGGTGCGCGTACAGCGGGATGCCGAACAGGGTGTCCCACAGTTCCTTCTCGATGATCTTCGTCTGCTCGAGGTGGACGTCCTCGTCGAGGGTGGCGACCAGGGTGGCCCAGGCTTCGTCGACGGTCTCGTTGGAGTACGCGCCGAAGTTCTGGCCCTTGTTGGTGCCGTAGATGTTCTCACCCGAGGTGATCTGGCCGGAGCCGGCCCACGCGAAGAGCGCGATCTCGTAGTCACCGTTACCGAGCTCCTCCGAGAAGAAGGTGTCGGAGCTGGAGTCGATGACGTCGAAGCCGGCGTCACCGCAGGAGGCCTGGATCGCGGCGACGGTCTCGGCGCGGCGCTGGTTGCCGGCGCCGTAGCCGATGCGGACCTCGATCGGGGTGGCGACACCGGACTCCTCGACGAGCTGCGTGGCCATGTCGATGTCGACCTGGTCGTAGCGGCCGTCGTAGGAAGCGCTGGTGACCTCTTCGTACTTCTCGGTCTGGAAGGGGAAGACCTCGCGGGCGTTCATCACGACCGTGTCGGGCGCCATGGGAGCGATGAGGGTGTCGACGATCTGCTGACGCGGCACGCAGTAGGCGAAGGCCTCGCGCAGGGTCAGGCCGGTCTCCGGATCACCGAAGACGTTGTTCTCGCGGTGGTTGAAGTCCAGGTGCTCCCAGGTCAGCGAGGAGCCGGACTCCATGCTGACGGCGGAGCCCAGGGCCTCGAGCTGGCCGACGGTGTCGACGGTGGCCTGCGGCTGGATGACCTGGACGTCGGAGTTGCCGAGCGCCTGGACCTGCTGGGCCTCGTCGATGAACCGGAAGACGAGGTCGCGGGTGCCCGCCGGGGTGCCCCAGTAGCTGTCGTTGGCGGTCAGCGTCAGCGAGTTGCCGGCCTGCCAGCCGCCCTCCTTGACCATGTACGGACCGGACGACGGCATCAGGGAGGAGTCCGGGAGCTCGCCCGGGTTGAAGATCCAGCCCTCGTTCCAGAAGTCGGCAGCGGAGGTCACGGTGTCGGCGTCGCGGTCGAGGACGGCCTGCGCCAGCGCGCCGGGCTCGAGGCCGCTCTGCTCGGCGATGACGTGCTCCGGCAGCGCCGTGGTCACGTTGATCTTGTAGTCCGGGTTCGGATCGGTGTAGGTGATGGTGAACTCCTTGGAGCCCAGCTCACCCTCCGGGCCCTCGAGCACGTACTGCGCAAGAGAGGTGGAGACGTGGTTGAACACCGGGCTCGCCTCCGGGTCCTCGCCGCTGGCGTAGCCGGGAGCGACGAACTCGGGGTTCTGGGCAGCCCAGTCCATGAGGTAGTCGTTGATGGTCACCGGGGTGCCATCGGACCACGCGGCGTCGTCGGCGATGGTGTAGCGGACCGTCAGCGGGTCCTCCGACAGGACCTCGTAGGTGCCGAACTCGGTGTTGTCACAGATCGTGCCATCGGTGCCGAAGTACACGAAGCTGCCGAACATGTGGGCGGCGATGACCGAGTTGTACGTGGAGTACGTGTCGGCGGTGATCGAGTTGTAGCCGCTCCAGTCGACCGGGCCGGCCGTGTAGCGGACCTCTCCGTCCTGGGTCTCGGTGATGCCGACGTCCTGGAGGCAGGTCGAGCCGGCGTCGCCGGCCATCTCCTCGCTCATGGACTCCGTGGCGGTGGCCGACGCATCGCCGGCGGCGCTGCTGTCGGTCGCTTCGGGGCTGGTGCATGCGGCGAGCAGCAGCACGCCGCTCAGCGCCAGCCCGAGGGAAGCCTTGGTTCCCTGCAACTTCATTCTGTCTCCTTGGTCGTTTCCGACAAAAAGGCGGCCCGGTCGGGCCGTTTCGCTGCAGAAGAACATAGCCGAGGCACGTTCAAATCCCTACCCCCTTGGGGCCAAGAAATCAGATCGTTACTTATTTGTGTCCTGATGCACCATTTTCACGCGACGACGGTGCCGACGGGCATACCGGAATCGGCTGAGATACCGAGACCGGAGGGGCGCACGCCCGCCCGGATGGCCTCGGACGCCACGGCGGCGATCATGGCGCCGTTGTCCGTGCACAGTGCGGGCCGGGGGCGGCGGAGCTCGAAGCCGGCCGCGGCGGCGCGCTCCTCGAGCAGGCCCCGCAGTCGCGAATTGGCCGCCACTCCCCCGCCGATGAGGATGGAGTTGACCCCCAGGTGCTGCGCGGCGTCGATCGTCTTGGCCGTCAGGACGTCGCAGACCGCCTCCTGGAAACTGGCGGCCACGTCGGCCAGCGGGATCTCCCCGCCGTCGAGCCGACGCTGCTCGACCCAGCGCGCCACGGACGTCTTGAGGCCGGAGAACGAGAAGTCGAATCGGTGCTTCTCCAGGTCGTGCCGCGCGGTCAGACCGCGCGGGAACCGGATCGCGGTCGGGTCGCCGTCCTGCGCGGCCTTGTCGATGACCGGGCCGCCCGGGTAGGGCAGGCCGAGGACGCGGGCGACCTTGTCGTAGGCCTCCCCCGCCGCGTCGTCGATGGTGCTGCCCACCTCGGTGATCCGGGTGGCGATGTCCTCGACGTGCAGGAGGCTGGTGTGCCCGCCGGAGACCAGCAGCGCCAGCGACGGCATGGGCAGCTCGCCATGGTCGAGGAGATCGACCGCGACGTGGCCGACGAGGTGGTTGACGCCGTAGAGGGGCTTGCCGAGGTAGGCGGCCAGCGCCTTGGCCGACGCGAGGCCGACGACGAGCGCCCCCATGAGGCCGGGACCCGCGGTGACCGCGACGGCGTCGAGGTCGGCGAGGTCGATGTCGGCCTTCTCGGCGGCGCGTTCGATCGTCGGGATCAGCGCCGAGAGGTGCGCCCGGCTGGCCACCTCGGGCACGACGCCGCCGAACCGGACGTGCAGGTCGACGCTGCTGGCCACCTCATTGGCCAGCAGGGTGCGGCCGCGGACGATGCCGACGCCCGTCTCGTCGCACGACGATTCCAGGCCAAGAACGAGCGGTTCGCTCATGTCAGTTCTCCTCCAAGTCCCACATGCCGACCGAGTCGGCGTCGACCCCTTCGAGCCGGCGCTCCATGACGAGCGCGTCGACGCCCGTGCCGTAGTAGTCCCGCCGCGTGGCGACGGGGGTGAATCCGTATCCGCGGTAGAGCCGCACCGCCGGGTCGTTGGCCGAGTCGACCTCCAGCATCATCCGCCGAGCTCCGCACCCGATCGCCCACTGCAGCCCGGAGACCAACATGACGCGGGCGAAGCCGAGCCGCCGGTGCCCGGGCGCGACGACGATGCGGTGCAGATCCGCGACCTCGTCGACGAGTTGGAACGCCGCGACGCCCGCGACGCCGCCGGGGCAGTCGCGGGCCACGAGCGTCAGCCGTCCGCCGCCGGTCAGCTCCTCGCGCCACGAGTCCTCGGACCACGGGGTGTCGAAGTGGGCCTCGAGGTCGAGGATGTCGGCGAGATCGTCCAGGCTGGCGCTCTCGACGACGATCATCGGCGGGCCCGGAGCCGCGGCAGCGCCGACTTGGGCCGCCCGGGGACGGTCGCATCGGCGGCGCGGAGGTAGTAGGGCTCGTCGCCGGCGGGTTCGAGGTCCGCCCAGTGCGCGGCCAACGCAGCCGGGTCCAGGGCCGTGGGGCCGGTGACCTCGACGGTGGCACGGTAGGTCTCGGGCACCGCCCCGGCGACGGGCAGCGCGGGCAGCTCCGCGGGGGCGGTCACGTTGGGACCGTCGATCCGCGTGCCGTCGGCCCGGTAGCGGGCCCAGTACAGCTCCTTGCGCCGGGCGTCGGCGGCGACGACGAACTCGTCCGGCGCGCCGGCCGCGACCCACTGGCGCGCGACGACGTCGAGGGAGCACACGCCGTGCACGGGGCGACCCGAGGCGTGCGCGAGGGTCCAGGCCGTGGCGACGCCGACGCGGAGACCCGTGAACGGCCCAGGGCCCATCCCGACGGCGTACTCGTCGATGTCGGTCAGTTCGATGCCGGCCTCGGCGCAGGCGCGCAGCACCGACGGCATGAGCTCTTCGGCGTGCGCGCGGGTGTCGTCGACGACGGCGCGGGCCACCGGCTGGCCGTCACGCGCCAGCCCGACGGCGACGATGTGGCTGGTGTCGATGCCCAGTGTCCAGGTCATCGGTCCTCCCTGAGCGCGTCGAGGGCCCCGGACCAGCGGGGTCCGAAACCGGTGAGGTAGACGGTGCGCTGGTCGCTGTCGACGCCGCGGACGATGTCGATCTCCAGCCGGTCGTCGGCCAGCCATTCGGCCAGGCCGTGGCCCCACTCGATGAGGGTCACGGAGTCCGCGAGCGACGCGTCGAGATCGATGTCGGCGAGCTCGAGCGACCCGCCGAGCCGGTAGGCGTCGACGTGGACCAGGTTCGGCCCGTCGCCGCGCGCCGCGTGCACCCGGGACAGGACGAAGGTGGGCGAGATGACCGGCCCCTCCACGTCGAGCCCGGCGCCGATGCCCTGCGTGAGGGTGGTCTTGCCGGCCCCGAGGTCGCCGGAGGCGACGATGACGTCGCCCTTGCGGAGGAGGCCGGCGAGCTGTCGGCCGAGCGCCTGCATGTCGTCGGCGGTGGGGACGTCGATGACCACCGGGAGGTCGCGGCCCATGTGGAACCCGTAAGGGGCGGGGGCGACGACGTCGAAGCCGTGGTCGCGCCACCACTGGACGAGCTGCGGGAACTCCTCGCGCGCGAACAGGGCCGCGCGGCTGGCCCCCAGGTCCGCGGCCACGGTCAGCGCGCTCTCGACGAGGGACCGGGCGACCCCCTGGCCGCTGGCCTCCGGGAGCACGGAGACCCGCCGGAGGGTGGCGGTGCCGTCGGCGACGTCTACGAGAAGGCCGGCGATCATCCGACCCTCCCGTTCGACGACGACTCCGTAGCCCTCGGTGAGGGCGCGCTCGATGTCGGCCACGTCGTCGGCCAGCGCCTCAGCGGGCGGGTCGACCGGAGGCCGCGCCGAGAAGGCCGCCCGGATGACCCGGAGCAGCTGGTCGGCGTCGTCCGGATCGGCGATCCGGACGGTCACATCGGATGTGTCCATAGACAGGGAATCCTACAAGCTCAGTGACGGTCCCCGCGGTAGCCGCCGCGGCGTCCACGGCCCTGGTCGGGGCGGCGGCGGCCGCGGCCGTCCTGGCGCTTGCGCTGCTGCTGCTTGGGCGCGATGAGGGCGAGGTAGTCCTCCTCGGGGATCGCGGTCCCGGAGGTCGGCTGCGCGCCGGTGGCGTCGCGGAGCTCGGGCGAGCCGGGCTCCACCTCGAGGTAGGCGGCGCCGACACCGGCCTGGTCGAGGAGGCGGCGTCCCATCTTGCGCTGATGCGGCAGCACGATGGTGGTGACGACGCCCTCCTGCCCGGCGCGGGCCGTGCGGCCGGCGCGGTGGAGGTAGTCCTTGGAGTCGCGCGGCGGATCCACCTGGAGGACGAGGCTCACGTCGTCGACGTGGATGCCGCGGGCCGCGACGTCGGTGGCCACCAGCACGGGGACGGTTCCCTCCCGGAAGGCCGCCAGGATGCGCGCACGCGCGCCCTGCGTGAGGCCGCCGTGGAGCGAGCCGGCCATGACGCCGGCGTCGCGGAGCTGCCCGGCGATCCTGTCGGTGCCCATCTGGGTGCGGGCGAACAGGACGGTGCGGCCCTCGCGGTTGGCGATCTCGGCGGTGATCTGGTTCTTGTGGTGCGGCTTCACCAGGAGCGGCCGGTGCACCATCGTCGACACCGAGTTCTTGCCGGAGTCGACCTCGTGCGTGACGGGGTCGTTGAGGTAGATCTTGACCAGGGAGCCGACGGCGTTGTCCAGGGTCGCGGAGAACAGCAGCCGCTGACCGCCCTCGGGGGTCGCGTCGAGCAGCGAGCGCACCTCGGTGAGGAAGCCCATGTCGGCCATGTGGTCGGCCTCGTCGAGGACGGTCACCTCCACCTGGCTGAGGTCGGCGGCGCCCTGTTCCACGAGGTCGATGAGGCGGCCCGGGGTGGCCACAACGATGTCGACGCCGCGCTCGAACGCCCGCAGCTGCGGGCCGTACGACATGCCGCCGGCGATGAGGGTGAGGTCGAGCCCGACGGCCGCGGCGAGCGGGGACAGGTTGTCCGCGATCTGCAGCGCGAGCTCGCGCGTCGGGGTGAGGATCATGCAGCGCGGGGCGCCGATCGCGGTCCCCTCGGCGAGGCGCGTGAGCATCGGCAGACCGAACGCCAGGGTCTTGCCGGAGCCGGTGCGCCCGCGTCCGAGGACGTCCTTGCCGGCGATCGCGTCGCCGATCGTGGCGGCCTGGATCGGGAACGGCTCGGTGATGCCCTGGGCGGAGAGCTGCCTGACGAGCTGCTCGGCGACGCCCAGCTCGAAGAAGCCCGACGTGACCTCGCCCTGCACCTCCTCGGCGGCGCCGGCCGTCCAGCTCATCTGGTCGCTCTCGACGTCGTGGCCGTCCTGGTGACGGTCGTGGTGCCCGCGACGGTCCTCGTGACCCCGGGGCTCGTGAGGGCGCCGGATGTCGCGGTGCGGGGGACGCGACGACTGGCGGTGCCCGCCGCGGTCGTCACGGTAGCGGTCGTCACGACGGGGACGCTCGTCACGGTTGTCGAACCGGTCATCACGACGCGGGCGATCGTCGCGCTTCGAGTACCGGTCATCGCGCTTCGAGTACCGGTCGTCACGGTTGCCGTACCGGTCGTCACGCTTCGAGTACCGGTCCTCGCGGTTGCCGTACCGGTCGTCACGCTTCGAGTACCGGTCCTCGCGGTTGCCGTACCGGTCATCGCGCTTCGAGTACCGGTCATCGCGGCGGGGACGGTCGTCACGCCGGTCGTAGCGGTCGTTGCCACCGCGCGGCCGCTCGTCCCTGCCGCGGTAGCGGTCGTCGCGCCCGCGGTAGCCGTCCCGGTCCCCGCGCTCACGGTCGTCGCGGTCGGAGCGGTAGCGGTCGTCGCGGTCCGAGCCGTGACGGTCGTTGCGACCGGCACCCCGGCGGTCGTCGCGGCGGTCGCCGCCACGGGGCCGATCGTCGCGGCGTTCGGTGTCGCGCTGGGTCGGGGCGCCCTCGGCGGTCCCGAACTGGAGCGCGCGGCGCTGCTTGCGGTTCATGGGCCCGGAGCTGGTGTTGTCGTCGCGGCGGTTGCTGCGACGCTGGGGGGAACGGCCCTTCGCGGCTCGCTGCTCGGCGGTCCAACGGGGCTTACGGCGTGATGCGGTCATGACGAGAGACATCCTCTGCGGGGGTAGTGGGGCCCATGGAAATCGGGCCTGGTGGGCCTCGATCGGGCCCCTGGAAATGCCCGCTCATCTGTCACACGCTGGCGTTGATCGCCTTACCGGGCCAGTCGAGTCTACGCTGTCACGGGCTCTTTCACGAAATCGCGCCCCGGCGGGACCGGTTGGAATGGTCACCACCCGTTCACCGGACGTTCGCCTCACCTAAGGGCCGCGGACACCTCACGGGTCAACCATGGAATCGTGCGCGTAGCGATCGTGGCGGAATCCTTCCTCCCCAGCGTCAACGGGGTCACCAATTCGGTCCTCCGGGTCCTGGAGCACCTCAAGGACACCGGGCACGAGGCCATGGTCGTGGCCCCCGCCGTCGGGGACCGCACCCCCCGTGAATACGCCGGGTTCCCCATCGAGACGGTCGCCAGCATCGGACTGCCCGGCTATGACGTCGTGCGGGTGGTCACCACCCCGTCGTTCGCGATCGGCCGCGTCCTCACCGACTTCGCCCCGGACGTCATCCACCTGGCCGCGCCCTTCGTCGTGGGCTACAAGGCCGCCACCGTCGCCGCACGGCTCGGTATCCCGATGGTGGGCATCTACCAGACGGAGGTGCCCACCTACGCGTCGCGCTACGGCTTCCCGCAGGCCGAGCCGCTGCTGTGGAACCACGTGCAGAAGGTGCACTCGCTGGCCTCACTGAACTTTGCCCCCTCCACCTTCGCAAGGGACCAGCTCATCAGCCACGGCGTGCCCCGCGTCGGGGTGTGGGGCCGCGGCGTGGACTCGGTGCGGTTCTCCCCCGGTAAGCGCAGCGACGGCTTCCGCGCCCGCCTGGCGCCGAACGGGGAGCGCCTCATCGGGTACATGGGTCGGCTGGCGGCGGAGAAGCGCGTCGAGGATCTGGCCGCCATCGCCGACCTCCCCGGGACGCGGCTCGTCGTCATCGGCGACGGACCGCTCCGCGCCCAGCTCGAGATGGCGCTCCCCCACGCCGCCTTCCTCGGGCAGCTCACCGGCGAGGACCTCGCCGTCGCGATGGCAGGCCTTGATCTCTTCGTGCACACCGGGGAGCTCGAGACCTTCTGCCAGTCGATCCAGGAGGCGAAGGCGTCGGGCCTGCCGGTGATCGCGCCGCGCCGCGGCGGCCCGATCGACCTGGTGGACCACTCGCGCACCGGCTGGCTCTACCAGCCGGGCGACCTGGCGGCGATGCGCGGCCACGTCATCGACCTCATCGGCGACGATGCCAAGCGGGCGGCGTTCGGCCGCGCGGCGCGCGCCTCGACCGTCGACCGCGCCTGGGGTGCGGTGGCGGCCGAGCTGGTGGGGCACTACCGCAAGGCGATCGCGAAGTCCGTCCGCGGCGATCAGCTCACCGCCTGACGAGGGCGGGTCACCAGGCGGGGTAGGCGGCCGCGATCTCGATCAGGGCGTCCCGTAGCACGGGCGGCAGCTCGATGGTGGCCAGTTCCTCCGCGAGCGCCAGCCCCTCCTGATGCGCGACGGCCCGCCACGCCTGCTCCTTCGCCGTGAACGCGATCTCCGCGGCGTGGAGCACGTCGAACGCGTCACCGGTCGCGTCGCGCGGCGTTCTGCGGGCGCCGCCCAGGCGGACGACGATCCCGTCGGAGAGGTCGACCGGGCCCAGCTCGATCCGCAGGGCGGGCGAGAGCAGCTCGTCGGTCACGACCGTGGGCGACGACACGTCCACCGGTCGGCCCCCGAGCAGAACGTCGACGGAGCCCGCCGCCGCGACGCCGACGACGTCGACCGTCACGGTGCGCCCATCGGCCCCCGAGGGCCCGTCCTGCGTGAGAGTGAGGACGAGGTCGGCCTCGACGTCGTCGTGGACCCGGAGCTCCTGGGCGACCGACGTCACCACCCGCTGCCCGACGCCCGGCTCGGCCGTGCCGTCGTCCTCGACGAGGCGGGACGTTCCGTCGCCGGGGAACACCCGCAGCGTGAGCTCGTCCGGGTTGCGGCCGATGTCGGCCATCGGATCGGTCTGGAGCGGGAGCACCGCCCCAGCGCGCGCCAGTACGGGGAAACGGCCCAGTGGCCGGTGCAGGTTGACGCGGCGCCCGCCCGCGTAGCGGTGCCCGGTGAACAGGTCGAACCACGATCCCTCGGGCAGCCAGGCCCGCACCGACGCGACGTGCGCCGCGGCGTCCTCGCGCGAGGTGATCGGCGCCAGCAGGAGGTGTTCGCCCACCATCGCCTGGTTGGGCACGCGATAGGCCTCCGGTTCGCCCGGGTGGTCGTGGTACATCGGGCGTACCAGTGCGGCGTGGTCGGTGTGCGTCGTCCATGCGGCGGTGTAGAGGTAGGGCACGAGACGGTGCCGGAACCGCAGGTAGGCGGCCATGACGCCCTCGGCGGCGGGGCCGTAGCCCCAGGGCTCCTTGGACGAGAACGGGTTCGCCCCGGAGTGCAGCCGGTTGACCGGCGAGAACACGCCGAGTTGGAACCACCGCACGGCCATCTCCGCGTCGCGGGAGCCGAACATGTGACCGCCGATGTCGTGGCTCCACCACGGGTAGCCGATGTTGGCGGCGGTGGCGGTGAAGTAGGGCTGGAAGTCGAGCGACGCCCAGGTGGTGATGGTGTCGCCGGAGAACCCGATCGGATAGCGGTGGCTTCCGGGGCCGGAGTACCGGGAGAAGGTGAGCGGCCGACGCCCGTCCCGCGCCGAGTCGCGGTAGTGGATGTGATTGAGCATCCACAGCGGATCGAGGCCCGGGACGGTGGTGGCGCCGCCCGACTGCCAGTCGATCCACCAGAAGTCGACGCCCTCGTCCTCGAGCGGGTGGTGGACGTGCCTGAGGTACGCGTCGACGAACTCGCGGGATGTGACGTCGAAGGCGACGGCGGTGCCGGATTCCGGATCAATGCCCATGGCTCTGGCGACGGCGGGATAGGCCTCCTCGTGCCGACGGATGCCGTCGGCCGGGTGCACGTTGAGGGTCACGGCCAGCCCGCGGTCGTGCAGGCCCGCCAGGAAGGACGGCGGGTCGGGGAACAGGTCGCGGTTCCACGTGTAGCCGGTCCAGCCCGTCCCGATGGCAGGGTCGACGTCGGTGACGTGCCAGTCCATGTCGATCACGGCCACCGAGAGCGGGATGCCCTCGTCGCGGAACCGGTCCATGACCCCCAGGTACTCGTCGGCGTTGTAGGGCCAGTAGCGGCTCCACCAGTTGCCGAGGACGTGCCGCGGCACGAGCGGGACCGGGCCGGTGAGCCGGTGGTAGTCGGCCAGCGCGGCGTGGTAGTCGCGGCCGTGGCCGAAGAAATACAGGTCCAGCCCCTCGCCGGCCCGGGGTTCGATCCACCCGTCGGGCGAGAGCAGGACCGACGCGGAGTCGTCGAGGACGGCGAAACCGTAGGTGGACAGGATCCCCGTCTCGAGTTCGCAGGCGCCGTCGGCCTCGTCGAGCGTGCGCGCCGTCCCGAGGAGGTTGCCGCGCCCGCCCGCCAGGTCCTGTGGGTAACTCTCGCCGTAGCGCCAGGTGGCGTAGTGGGGGTCGGTGGCTCCGCTGGTGAGCGTGGCGCTCAGCCCCGACGCGGTGAACGGGCCGCCGTCGTAGCGCAGGAGGAGGTGTTCGGTGCGGATCTCGAGCCCGTCGCCGAGACGCTCCACGGAGAACTCGGGCACGTCGAACGACCGGTCGACGACGACCTGGCTGCGGTGGTCGACGAAGGTCCCGGACGGGCTCCACTCCATCCGGATGAGCCGGCTGGTGAGGACCGTGAAGCGGTAGGTGCGGCCCGTGACGACGGCATCCGGGTGAGCGGGCGCGGGGCGCCCGTCTGACATCGCGAACATGGCTGCGGGGTCCTCTCCCGCGGTGCCGGCCTCAGGCGTCGTCGGTCGCCGCGTGGGTGTGGTAGGTGTCCTGTTCTTCGGTGAACTCCTTCACCGGGGCCGTGAGCTCGATGGTCTGCCCGTCGTCGAACGATATCGTGCAGTCGATCTCCTCGCTGCCGGCCGCGAGTTCCCGGGTCAGGCCCATCAGCATCACGTGGTAGCCCCCGGGGGCCAGGTGCTGGTGCTGGCCGGCCTTGACCGGAATGCCGTCCTCGGTCTCCTGCATCATCATCTCGCCGTCGACCATGACCATCTCGTGGAGCTGGTACTCCCCCGCGACGTCTCCGCAGTCGGCCGAGACCAGGATGCGGTCCTCCTCGGACGGGTTGGTGAGGTTGACGAACAGGGCGGTCATCTGCGGCTGCTCCGTGCCGACGGTGGCCCGGATCCATGGTTCGGCGGCCAGGACGCCGGGGGTCTCCCCGGCGGCGGACGAGCAGGCGGTGAGGAGCAGGGCGGTGGCCGCGATGGGCGCGAACTTCGACTTCACGACGTCAGGGTAGCGCAATTTTGATACCCCCGGGGGCACTGATACGGGGTATGGGATGAGGGGGCCCACGATGGCGGCTGAGTAGAATCGGCGCCATGCCCGCTCCGCACGTCAGCCGCCGCCACATGTTCGGCTACGCGGGCGCCGCGACGCTCGGAGGGACCGCCGGCCTCGTCGGCGGGCGCCTGCTGGCCGCCGACGCCTCGCAGGACGTCGTGCAGCAGGACCACCCAGCCCACGGTGCGCACCAGGCCGGCATCGCCACCCGGACGCAGGCCGTCGGTGAACTGATCGCCTTCGACCTGCTGCCCGGCACCGACCGGGCCGCCCTCGGGCGCCTCATGCGCGTCTGGAGTTCGGACATCTCCGCGCTGACGGCCGGTCGCCCCGCCCCGGGCGACGCCACCCCGGACCTCGCCCAGGCCTCCGTGTCCATGACCATCCTCGTCGGGCTCGGGCCGAGGGTGTTCGACCTGGACGGGCTGCAGGCGAATCGGCCCGCCGGGTTCCAGGAGATCCCGCCGATGGACCACGACGCACTCGACGAGCGGTGGAGCGGCGGGGACCTGCTCGCCTGGGTGTCGGCCGACGATGCCACCAGCGTGGCGCACGCCGCCCGGCGGCTCACCGTCGACGCCGCCCCCTTCGCGTCGCCGCGATGGACCCAGCGGGGTTCGTGGCGCTCGGCGGGCCCGGACGGCCAGCCCGTCACGGGGCGCAACCTCTTCGGCCAGGTCGACGGCACCGGGAACCCCACCGACGACGCGCTCAGCGCCGCCGTATTCTCCACCGACGGCTGGCTCACCGGCGGGACCCAGCTGGTCGTGCGCCGCATCGAGATGGACCTCGGCACCTGGGACGACCTCACCCGGGACCGGCAGGAGCGGTCGATGGGCCGCACGCTGGCCACCGGGGCACCGTTGACCGGCGGCGAGGAGCACACCCCGATGGACCTGTCGGCCACGGCCGACGGCGCCCCGGTCATCCCGCTCGACGCTCACGCCCGGCTGGCGCACCCGTCGCAGAACTCCGGGCGCACGATGCTGCGTCGCGGGCTCAACTACACCCACGAGGAGTGGATCGACGGCCGGCAGGTGGCCACGGCCGGGCTGATCTTCAGTGCCTTCCAGGCGAGCATTGCCGACCAGTTCATCCCCGTCCAGCGAACGCTGGACCAGTCCGATGCCCTCAACGAGTGGACCACGGCCATCGGGTCGGCCGTCTTCGCGGTCCCGCCGGGTTTCGGACCCGACGGCTGGATCGCCGAGGGTCTACTCGGCGACTGATCCGAGCAGTTCGGCGACCGTGGCGGGGATGCGCCGCGCCAACTCGTCCGGAGGATAGGGGCCGGGGTTCCGGGCGGCCGTGACCGCCTGGATGCTCGCCCCGACGACACCCGCGCGCCAGGCCGGCAGCCCCGCCGCCAGCAGCGCACCGCACACGCCGGCCAGCACGTCGCCCGAACCGGCCTGCGCCGTCCACGCCGGGCCCCGCACCGCGACGGTGACGCGTCCGGACGGCTCGGCGACGTACTGCGTCGCCCCCTTGAGCAGGACCACGGTGCCCGTCTGCCGGGACACTTCCCGCACGCACACCAGCGGCTCGCTCTCCACGTGGGAGCGGCTGCAGCCGAGCATCCTCGCCAGCTCCCCCGGATGTGGCGTGAGCAGCCACCCGTCGATCCGCCCGGACGGCAGCGCGTGGAGGGCGTCGGCGTCGACGACCGCGGGCACGCCGTGCAGCCGGGCCGCGGACACGCGGCCCTCGGAGACCCCGCCGTCGCCCCATCCCGAGCCGAGCACCATGGACTGGGCGCGCCCCTCGCCGATGACGACGCTCGGGAAGCGCGACAGGATCAGCCCGGAGGGGACGCCGCCCGTGTAGCGCACCATGCCGGCGCCGGCGTGCAGCGCCCCGGCGACGCCGAGCAGCGCGGCCCCCTGGTACTGCTGCGAGCCGGTGTCCACCATGACGACCCCGCGCGAGTACTTGTCGGAGCCGGCATCGGGCCGCGGCCACCAGGCGGCGATGTCGGACTCCTCGGCCTGCCGTAGCTGCGTCTCGGGAATGTCGACGCCGATGTCGACGACGTGCAGCCGCCCGCACCGGCCGGCGGCGGGCTCTTCGACGTGGCACGGCTTGACGGTCTGGAAGGTGACGGTGTGCGCCGCCGCGAAGCCGGGGTGGACGCCGCCCGAGTCCGCGTCGAGCCCGCTGGGCAGGTCGACGGCGAGCACCGGGACGGCGGCGGCTGCGCACGCCTCCGCGAACGTGAGGATCTCGCCGCTCAGGCCGGGGCGCGCCCCGAGGCCCGTCACGGCGTCGACGACGAGCACGGCGTCTCCCAGCGCGTCGAGCGCGCCGACGGCGTCCAGCTCGGCGCACCCGGCCGCGCGGGCCGCGGCGAGGCCCGCCTCGTGTCCGCGCCCCATCGCGAGCCAGAACGCGACCGGGCGGTGATCGGCCAGCAACGCCGCTGCGAACAGCCCGTCCCCGCCGTTGTTGCCGGGCCCCACCGCGACGATGACCGGGCCGTCGGGGACGACCTCGTCGGCAACCCGCGCGACCTCCCCCGCCGCGCGGCCCATCAGGTCGACGTCGGGCTGCTGGTCGAACACCACCTGCTCGGCGGCCCGCATCTGCTCGGCGGTGACCACGCGCCTCATGCTTCGCACACCACCATCGCGGTGGCGAAGCCGCCGTCGTGGCTGATCGACAGGTGGATGCGGTGGATGCCCAGCGCCTCGACGCGGGCGGCGACCGACCCCGTGTTGACGAAATCCGGGTCGCCGTCGGCGTTCTTGATCACCTCGCAGTCCAGCCAACGCATTCCCCCGGGCGACCCGAGGGCCTTGGCCAGCGCCTCCTTGGCGGCGAAGCGGGCGGCCTGGGACTCGACCGACAGCCGCCGCTCCCCCTCGGTGAGGAGTCGCTCCTCCAGCCCCGGGCGGCGCGCCAGCATGTCACGGAAGCGCTCGATGACGCAGAGGTCGGTGCCGATGCCCACGATCATGGGCGCCACTCTAGGCGGCTTCGGGCTACTCGACGGTCACCGACTTGGCGAGGTTGCGCGGCTGGTCGACATCGTGGCCCTGGACGGTGGCCAGCTCGCAGGCGAACAGCTGCAGCGGGATGATCGCGGCCACCGGCTGCAGCAGCGTGGACAGCTTCGGCAGTTCGATGAACACCGACGCCGCCGCGCGCGCCTCCTCGTCATCCGCCTCGGCCAGCACGATCGTGCGCGCGCCGCGGGCCCTGACCTCGGCGATGTTGGACACCACCTTGTCGCGGAGCTGGTCGCGGCCGCGTGGCGGGACGACGACGAACACCGGCAGGTCCTGACTGATGAGCGCGATCGGTCCGTGCTTGAGTTCACCGGCTGCGAACCCCTCGGCGTGGATGTAGGCGAGCTCCTTGAGCTTCAGCGCCCCCTCCAGCGCCACCGGGTAGCCGACGTGGCGGCCGAGGAACAGCACCGACGGGTTGTTCGCGAACTCGCGCGCCAGCTCGTATACCTGCTCCCGGCGGTCCAGCATGCCCTGGACGGCCTCGGGCATGCGCTCGAGCTCCCGCAGCAGGGCGGCGATCTCGTCGCCGTACTTCATGCCGCGGACCTGGGCGAGGTAAAGCCCGAGGAGGTAACAGGCGACGAGCTGAGTGGTGAAGCCCTTCGACGACGCGACGCCGATCTCCGGCCCGGCGTGGGTGTAGATGACGGCGTCCGACTCGCGCGGGATGGTCGCGCCGTTGGTGTTGCAGATGGCGATGACCTTGGCCCCCTGCTCGCGGGCGTGTCGGATGGCCATGAGGGTGTCGGCGGTCTCGCCCGACTGCGAGATGGTCACCACGAGCGTCATGGGGTCGATGATCGGGTCGCGGTAGCGGAACTCGGAGGCCACCTCGACCTCGCACGGGATGCGGGTCCAGTGCTCGATGGCGTACTTGGCGACCAGGCCGGCGTAGAACGCGGTGCCGCACGCGACGATGACGATCTTGTTGATGCGCCTGAGCGACTCCGGGCTGAGGCGGATCTCGTCGAGGATCAGCTCGCCGCGTTCGTTGAGGCGGCCCAGGAGCGTGTCGGCGACGGCCTTGGGCTGCTCGAAGATCTCCTTGCGCATGAACCAGTCGAAGCCCTGCTTCTGCGCGGCCTCGAGGTCCCAGTCGACGTGGAAGTCCTTCGTCTCGGCCGGCGCGCCGTCGAAGGTGGTGACGGTGACGCCGTCGCGGTTGATCTCGACGATCTGGTCCTGGCCGAGCTCGATGGCGTCGCGGGTGTACGCGATGAAGGCCGCGACGTCGGAGGCGAGGAAGTACTCGCCGTCGCCGACCCCGACGACCAGCGGAGAGTTGCGGCGCGCGGCGACGATGCGGTCCGGATCCTCGGCGTCGACGGCGACCAGCGTGAAGGCGCCCTCCAGTCGCTGGACGATGGCGCGCATCGCGTCGAGCAGGTCGGCACCGCCCGCCAGCTCGGCCCGGAGCAGGTGCGCCGCCACCTCCGAGTCGGTCTCCGACGCGAACACGGCGCCGGGGAGCTCCTCGCGCAATTGGTCGTGGTTCTCGATGATGCCGTTGTGCACGATGGCGACGCGGTCTGCCACGTGCGGATGCGAGTTGGCGTCGGTGGGCGCGCCGTGGGTGGCCCACCGGGTGTGGCCGATGGCCACGCGGCTCTCAGGCAGCGGCTCCGCCTCGATCGCCGCTTCCAGGTTGGCGATCTTGCCCGCCTTCTTCCGCCACTCGACGCGGCCCCCGGACGGCACCGCGATGCCCGCCGAGTCGTAGCCGCGGTACTCGAGGCGCCGAAGGCCCCCGAGCACTACGTCGAGTCCGTCACGTTCACCGACATATCCCACGATTCCACACACGCGGAAAACCGTACAGGATGTTTGAGCGATTCTTGACATCGCCGACCCGGCCAGACCCGGGACGGCATCACACCTTGCGGATCAGGATCGAGTCGACAGCGTGCGACTCGCCCTTGACCAGGATCGCGGTGGCGCGGTCCTTCGTCGGGGCGATGTTGCGCTGCAGGTTCGGCCCGTTGATCTCGGCCCACACGCGGCGACCGAACGCCACGGCGTCCCCCTCCGACAGCTCCGCGTACCTCCGGAAGTAGCTCCGCTCGTCGGTGAACGCGGTGCGGCGCAGCGTGAGGAACCGCTCGAGGAACCACTGCTTGATGAGGTCCTCATCGGCGTCGACGAAGACCGAGAAGTCGAAGAAGTCGCTGACGGCCAGCCCGTGGTGCCCGTCGGCCTCAGCGCGTGCGGGCTGGAGGACGTTGAGTCCCTCGATGATGAGGATGTCGGGCGTCTCGACGGCGATGTGCTCATCCTCGACGATGTCGTAGACCATGTGGCTGTAGACGGGGGCCAGCACCTTCGGCGCGCCGGACTTCACGTCGATGACGAAGTCGAGCAGCGCGCGCCGGTTGTACGACTCGGGGAAGCCCTTGCGTTCCAGCAGGCCGCGTCGCTGCAGCTCGGCGTTGGGGTAGAGGAAGCCGTCGGTGGTGACGAGGTCCACCTTGGGCCGCCCCGGAGCCCGGCTCAGGAGTTCCTTGAGGAGCCTGGACACGGTCGACTTGCCCACGGCGACCG